>CAZIVG010000107.1:0-5970 GCA_964542595.1 uncultured Muribaculaceae bacterium
AAGCCGACCAAGCTGTAGCTGATGTTGCAACCAACAAATATTACTCTAAAAGACCGGTTGTTCAACAACCTTTAGATGATAAACCAAACGTTGCAGAGAATGATAACAAAAACAAAAAAGAGTTTAGTCTTTGGGATCCCTCTACTTGGTTTTCATAAAGAAATGTAAAAAAATTAATATAATAGCAATTAAAAAACTCTCTTTGTTTTCTAATAAAACAAGGAGAATTTTTTAGTGAACATCATAAGAAAATCGTATTTATCTACAGCATTAGCCGCAACAATGGGAATATTAACAACCTGTAGTGCACCGGTAAAACAGACGGCCCAAAATCTATCGAAAAAAATAACACTAACAGAATTAGTAAGAGATTCTTTTAATCACAGAGCATCAGATGCTCAAAAAATTATCGAATACAACAAACTGCTTGAAAGATACAAAAATACGGCACAAAGCCTGAAGAACTATATTATTGTTGACAAAAAGAACTGTGATGCAATTGTATATTCACCCAAAGGCATCTCTATAAAAAAATTCAAAGTGATATTAGGCAGACATATTGGCGATAAAAGAGCAGGCGGATACTGGAACCACGAGCCAAATCCCAGATGTTATACTGCACCAGGCGAATATGATATTACGTTCATCGGCTCGTCATCGAATAAAAAAGATAAAATTCTATATAAAAACAATTTGTTCTTTCTAAAAGGCGATCACACAGAAAAAGCAGCTATTGGAAAACAATCCACTGCTATCCACCAAATTCCGGATTCAAGAGTAAAAGCTGACAGGTTAAATGCAATCAATTCAAAAACACTCAAAGACAATCGTAAATCCTTTGGCTGTGTCGAATTGACCGAACAAGACTGTGATTCACTAAAAAAATATGTTTCGACAGGCTCAAAAGTTTATATATTGCCTGAAGAAGCGGGAAATTCTCTTAAGCTTGAACAGCAAAATGACAGCACATTCAAGTTCTTTCAAACAAAATACAGAACTGAGAATTGATTTGCCTGAAAAACAAATTATTGAGGATAGCGGCTCGTTGCTCTAATCAACATTGCAGCAAGTTTTTCGGCACCATCAAACCCTCTTCCCAAAAGAATTTTTGATGCCGTTTCAACATCATATTCAACAAAATTGTGCTTGAGAATAAACGTTCCATCGTTTATTTCCAACACGGCATAGCAAGATTTCGGCTCCTCACTGAACGGACGTCCCACACTTCCAACATTGACGACTGTTTGTTTCGTATTCGTTTGATAGCCGCAAGGGACGTGAGTGTGACCGCAAAAAACGAGGTCGGCGTCCGTCGGGGTAAGCATTTCTTCAACTTCTTCAATTTTCAAATTATTGAAGATATTTTCGTTGTTTTTTCTCGGACTGCCATGCACAAGAAGGATTTTCACCCCATCAATCGTCAATTCTTTCTGCTTTTCAAGATTTCTAAGATAGTTTTTTTGTTCCTCCGAGACCTCTGCCACATCAGCTTCTAAAGCTTTTGCCATCACGGGATTGTTTTCCTCAAGAAGGTGCAAAATTTGATTGTCACAGTTCGCAATCATCTCATCCGTATTTCCTTGAATTATTGTAAGATTGGGTAAGTTTCGCACAGATTCAATTGTTTTTGAAGGTTCAGGCCCTGCCATTGCAAGGTCCCCGAGACAAAAAATTTCGTCACATTTTTCTTGTTCAATGCTTTTCAAAACCGCCTCAAGTGCCTGCATATTGCCGTGGATATCCGAAATTATTGCAATCTTCATAGAAGTTCCTCTTTTTTGTATGAATAAATTTTATCACACAAGTTTTCATGTGCTAAAATCTATTTATGAACACTATTGCGGCTTGGCTAAAAAACAAAAACTTTTTGAATAACGAAAAAATCTTGGCGTTTTTAAAAAAGGGAAATTCCTTCACCGTGTCAGGGCTGACATCATTCTTGCGCCTTGCTTTGATTGCATTTTCGGCATCAGAAAAACCGATTGCAGTAATCACAAACACAGAACAGACCGCACTGAAATACAAACACGACCTCGAAAAACTCTTCGGATTCAAAGACAAAGAGGCGGAAATCTTTCCCTATCAAGACATTTCGCTTTATGACGGCGTCTCGCCGAACCTTTATAAATACGCAAAACAGGTTGAAACACTCTCGCGGCTGGATGAATCAGGCGGGGCAAAAATCCTTCTTATCCCCATAAAATCAATGCTTGAGAAGTTCCCTGACCGCGACTTTTTCGAAAAAAACAAAATCACCGTAAAAATCGATGACGAGATTGATACGTCAGAAATGGCAAAAAAGCTTATTAAACTAGGGTATAAACGTGAAACAATGGTCTCCGATATCGGCGAGTTTTCAATCCGCGGGGATATTATTGACGTATTCTCTCTCGACCGACATGCAGTCAGGATAGAGCTTTGGGGCGATACGGTCACGGACATTCGCTATTTTGACAACAAAACACAAAGGAGCGTCAAAAAAACGACGGAGGCGCAAATCCTTCCGGTGCATAAGTTTTTATTGGATGAAGAGACGAAAGAAACGTTTAAAAATGAACTTATTCAAGCGTCTGCGACTTCGCAGGCGGGCGAAAACGCGCATATTATCAGGGAAATTCTCGCAGAGACCCTCGAAAAAATCGATAACGAGGGCTATTTTGAGGGAATCGACTATTTTCAATCCTATTTAAACAAAAAAACAAAAAGCTTTGCAGACCTTTTGCCGAAAGACTTTGCGATTGTTTTCGATGAGTCTTCGGAAATTTTTTCAAAGTTCGCTCAGATTGACGAAAACTATTCAAAACAAATCGACGAAAACACGAACAAAGCGCTCGCTTTGCCGTTGAACAACAAGGCCCACCTAGAGTTTTCGGATTTCCAAAATTCTGTCGCTAAGCGCCAAAAAATCTTTTTGGACAATTTTCTGGACTCTGTGTCGGATTATACGATTGAGTTTGAAAGCGCCTTGATTCCGAGTTTTTCTTCAAAAATGGAAGACATTTTGACCTTTGTCGAAGACAGGATTAAAAAAGGCTACAAGGTAGTCATTGCGACCGATTACCGCTCCCGCGTCGAGGATGTTTTGTGCGATTTTGAGATTGCTGTCTCGGATGATTTTGAGAATCGAAACGACGTTTTTATCACGGACAACCTTGCCCTCGGTGGGGCAGTGATAGAGGATTTCAGGCTTATCGTACTGACTGATAAAGAACTTTTTAATAAAAAATCAAAAGACATCACGTCTAAAAAACTCGCGTACCACAAGGAAAGCGCGGAGTTTATCGAGTCTGTGAACGACATAAAAGAGGGCGAGTATGTCGTCCATCAGGTCCACGGGGTCGGGCTTTACAAGGGTTTGAGCAAGCAGGAAATCGACGGTCAGGAAAAAGACTACCTGACGATTGAGTATGCGGCGGGCGACAAGCTTCACATGCCGGCGGAACAGGTCAACTTGTTGGTGCGTTTTCGCGGATCGGGCACGGTTCATCCGAAACTTTCGAGGATGGGCGGAAACGATTGGACTAATACAAAAACCCGCGCGAAAAAAGCTATTGAGGAGATTGCAAAAGACCTTCTTCGCCTTTACGCAAAACGTGAAATGGCTGAGGGGATTGCTTTTGACCCTGACACGGTTTGGCAGTGCGAGATGGAGGAGGCATTTGAATTTACAGAAACCCCCGACCAGATGCGCGCAATCAACGAGACAAAGGCTGACATGGAGCAGATTAAGCCCATGGACAGGCTGATTTGTGCCGATGTGGGCTTTGGAAAGACCGAAATCGCAATCAGGGCTATATTTAAGGCTGTAATGTCAGGACGGCAGGCGGCTGTTATTGTCCCGACGACGATTCTTGCTTTGCAGCACTTCCAGACGATTTCAGAACGATTCAAGCCTTTCCCCGTGCGGGTTGAACTGCTTTCGCGCTTCCGTACGGCGAAGGAGCAGAAAGAGACCATTAAAAAGCTTATTAAGGGTGAAGTTGACGTTGTAATCGGCACGCACAGGCTTTTGCAGGACGATATTATTTTTAAAGACATCGGCTTGCTTGTAATCGACGAGGAACACCGTTTCGGCGTAAAACACAAAGAAAAACTCAAGATGTTGCGCAAAAACATCGATATTTTGAGTATGTCCGCGACCCCGATTCCGCGTACGCTTTACATGTCCTTGTCGGGGATAAAAAATATGTCTGTAATCAACACAGCGCCTATGAACAGACTCCCTGTGAAAACTCATGTCGGGGCTTTTAATGAAGCTTATGTCAAAAACGCCGTGAATCACGAACTTGACCGCGACGGACAGGTCTTTTTCCTTTACAACCGTGTTGAGACTATTTATGAGTTTGCGGCGGAAATACATAAGATTGTGCCGAACGCGCGTATCGCAGTCGCGCACGGGCAAATGGACGCAAAGACGCTCGAAAACATTATGCTTGAGTATGCAGAACACAAGTACGACATCCTGCTTTGTACGACGATTATTGAGTCGGGGCTGGATATCCCTAACGCAAACACAATGATAGTCTATGACGCAGACAGATTCGGACTGGCGCAGTTATACCAATTGCGCGGACGTGTCGGACGAAGCGACCGACAGGCGTATTGCTACTGCTTTTATCGCGACGCGAAAAAGCTCACCCCCGAGGCGTTTCAGCGTCTTGAGGCAATCAAAGAATTTTCAACGCTCGGCGGCGGTTATCAAATTGCACTTCGAGACATAGAAATCCGCGGCGTAGGCAACATTCTCGGCACAAAACAGCACGGACACATGACCAGCATCGGGTTTGACACATATTGCCAGCTTCTTGAAGAGACGATTAACGAGATTCAAGAGACAGGCGAAAAGCCTCAGCCGCCTGCAATTGTGGACATTAACATCACCGCATACATTCCCGACGAGTGGGTCGGTTCAAAAGAACAGAAAATGATTGAATACAAGCGCCTCGCGGACGTCAAGACTCTTGAAGAATTGAACCTTATTCACGAAGAATGGCGCGACCGTTTTTCAAAGATTCCCGAGCCTGTCGAAAATCTCATTAAAATAATACATTTACGCCTTCTTGCTACTACAGCCAAAATCACCCTCATTCGTGAAACATCAGACAATATTCGGATTTATATGCCCTACAATAAGGCAGAATGGTCAATCATTTACAGCCAAATCGACCGAAATATTACAAAATATATAAAATATACAATTGCTCCAAAGTCGTGCCAGGAGGGTAATTCCATCTTGCTCTTTGACAACAGTGTGCTTAGTTTTAAAGAAGTATTTAACATATTGAGCGATTTATTCTATTATATTAATAAGATAAGCTACGAGTATAAAAATAAGTAATCACAAAGGAGTTATAAAGATGAAGAAATTGAAACTATTTGCCGCAGTGGCGTGTATGTCACTAATGTTGTGCGGTTGCGTCAACAAAAACGCAGTAATCACAGTAAATGGCGAGGCCATCACTAAACAGCAGTTTGAAAAGGCTTTCGACGCGGTTGCGAGCAATTCTATGTTCTCGCAAATGGGCATTGATCTAAAAAAAGACCAAAACAGCTTTCTTCATCTCATGCTGAAAGACAGAGTCGTCAATGAGTTGATTGTGAAAAAGCTTCTTGATCAAGAAATCGAGAAAAAACACATCAAAGTGTCTAAAGAAGATATGGACAAGCAACTTAAAGAAATCATCGACAAAGTCGGCTCTAAAGAAAAATTCAACGAATTGCTTAAACAAAACGGAGTGACTGCAGGTCAATTCAAAAAAGACCTCGAAGACGAAGTTAAAATCCAAAAACTGGTTGACAGCCTTGCAGTTGTTTCTGTAAGCGAAAAAGACGCCAAAGCTTTCTACAACAAAAATATCGACAAATTCAAATATCCTGACAAAGTCAGAGCATCGCACATCCTCATCAGCGCAAACACTGAAGAGGATGTGCGATGCTCTGAACAAAAAATTGACGGGGCTACGCTTGATG
>CAZIVG010000108.1:0-5914 GCA_964542595.1 uncultured Muribaculaceae bacterium
TACAGAGCCGCTTCTGCCCTCGCTGAAACAAACGAAAAACTCAGCGCAATCATGAGCGACGATGTTATTTCTGACTTGAAAAAAATCGTTGCAAACGTTGATGTATTGACGGTCAAAGCCAATGTTACTTTGGACAAAACGCAAGCACTTTTGGATGCGTCAAAGGGCGATTTAGAATCGTTAATGCAAACAACGAATAATGTTTCAGCGAAAATAATTGTTCTCACTGACAATCTGAACAACATTGTCGGAGACAAAGACTTCAAAGAGTCTATTATCTCTACAACAAAGTCAATCGACAGACTGTCAAAAAATCTCAACAACGTAATCGAAGACCCGAAAACAAAAGAAACGCTTGAAAACCTTCAAGTTGCAAGTAAAAATATCTCTGAGATTTCTCAATACGTGAACACAATGACGAAAGATCCCGTTCTCAAGTCTCAAATCAATACTACGGTAGCCAAGTTCAACAAGGCTTTGGATGACCTTTCTTGCACTCTTGAAACGGTGAACGGACTGACAACCGACAAAAAAGAGGAATTAAATTCAACAATCGACAACGTTGCATCTTCGTCGAAGAACTTGCGCAAATTCTCAGAAAAATTGAATAAAAGATTCCTTCTTTTCAGATTGATGTTCTGATATTGAAAGGCTTTAAAACAAAAAATGAAGGTATTTTTAACGGAATTTCATTATAAAAAAACGTACAGCCCGACAGACTCTTTGGTCTTTGCGGGCCTGTTTTTGCCATCAATGTTTTATCTTGGAATCACAAAAATAAGAAACTTTTTATACAAAAAGAAAATTCTTAAATCATACAAACCGAATGTTTTCACGGTTTCTGTCGGAAACCTCACCACTGGCGGTACGGGGAAAACCCCGATTACTGCACAAATCGCCTCACATTTCAGCAAAAACGGGAGAAAAACAGCAATCCTTTCACGAGGCTATGGCGGAAAGCTTCCAAACAAAGATGTGAATGTAATCTCTGACGGAGAAAAGATTAATTACAGCGCAGCAGAAGCAGGTGACGAGCCTTTCTGGCTGGCAAAAAACTGTCCGGGAGTTTGTGTTTTGACATGTTCGAGCAGGGTCAAGGCAGCAAAGTTTGCACAAAAAGAATTGGGCTGTACGGTTCTGGTTCTTGATGACGGTTATCAGCACCAAAAACTCGGGCGCGACTTAAATATCCTCGTGATTGATTCACAAAAAAAATTCTCAAACGGCTGTATTTTACCGATGGGGGCACTGCGAGAGTCGATTGCAGAAGTCGAAAGAGCCGACGTGATCGTTGTCACAAACAAACATTTCAACGACAACGGCGCAAAAGCTTATGCCAGATATTTAAAGAAAAAATACAAAAAACCTGCATTTGTATGCTCTTTAACGCCTGATTGCATCTACAACCTGAAAGACGAAAGCGTGCTTTGTGACAGAGAAAAGAAAAGCCCCGCAGTCATTGCATTCAGCGCAATCGCCCAGCCGGAGCAATTTTATTCATTTTTAAGAAATTATGACGTGGTTTTTACAAAGGATTTTCCCGACCACCATCTTTACACGAAGAAAGATTTGCAAGAACTTGAGCAATTAAAAAGGCTTCACAAGGCGGATTTGTTTATTACAACCGAAAAAGATGCTGTGAAACTAAAAGAGATTTCCGGAAATCTTGAAGATATTTATGTTTTGAAATTAAAGCCCAATCTTGACGTAAAAATGATGTGCGACACGATGTCGCACTCACAGTCGGGCGAAGCGGGGGAGTTGGAATGAAAATTCTTGTTATGCGATACAGATTCATCGGAGACACTATTTTGACAGTGCCTTTTTTAAGAAACCTTAGAAAAGCCTACCCTGACGCCCAAATTGACTTGCTTGTCGCGCCCGTTTCAGGAGAAATCATCGACAAATGTCCCTATGTGAATAATTTCATTTACTTTGACACAACCAAAAAACACCGTTACGAAAATAAAGAAGGGTCTGAAAAAAAAGATTTCAAAAGCTATGTAAAACTGCTTAAAGAAGAAAAATACGACAAAGCCTATGTATTGAAACGCTCACTTTCGAGTGCATTTCTGGCCATTGCGGCAGGAATAAAAGAACGTGTAGGCTTCAACACAGAGATGAGAAGTTTTCTTTTAACCAAAAGTGTCCCTTACGTCGAAAACAAACACGAAATCGACTGTTTCCTCGACGTTTTAAGAGCAGACGGAATCGAAGTTCAAGACAACTACCTTGAAAACTGGGTTCAAGAGACCGAAACCGAAAAAGTTAAAAATGTTTTGAGAATCAACGGGATTAACCCTGATTCAGAAATAAAGAAGAGAGAAGAAGAAAAAAAGCAACTCATGACGGAAAATGAATGGAAAAAATAAAAATGGGCGGAAATTTTTTAATATTTGAGCAACTAAAAAGGGTTTAAATTAATTTTTAACGGCACAAAACACGACTCCTCAACATACGAAGAGATTATGAACCTTGTGAATGCAGATTTAAAAATAGCACCGCTCAACCTTTGCGGATGTTTCAGCCTCAGAGAGACTTTGGCGCTTACGCAAATGTGCAGCCTGATTGTCGGCGTTGACAGCGGAAACCTTCATATCGCGGCATCTGTAAACACTCCTGTTATAGGGATTTATGGCCCAATGAACACGACAAAATGGAACGCCCGAGGCGAAAATTCCGTTGTGATAAAAACCGATTTGCCCTGCCAGCCCTGCTCTTTGAAGAAAAAATGCAAACGAAATTATCAGTGCATTTCTGATATCTCTGTAAACATTTTAAAAACAGCGATAGACGAGAGGCTTTAGAGGGCATATAATAATTATAAGTAAAAGTAAAAAGATTATGGGACAAAAATATGCATCTTAAAAATTTTAAAAAAGCGTTTACTCTTGCAGAAACTCTTTTGACTCTCACAATCATCGGAGTTATTGCTGCAATGACAGTTCCTGCAATGAAAGATCATTCAGATGTGCAAACTTACATTGCTTTGACGAAAAAAGCATATTCGAGCGCACAAGCCGCAACTTCGGCATTGGAATCAAAAAACGGCGACTTGGAGTTTTGGAGTTGGAGTGACGAGAGTAAACTAAAAAGCCTTTATGAAGGAACGATGAACACTTTGCCCGGCAACATCGAAAATTACGCAACATATTCTATGGATGGAAATGACTGGTCATCGATTAATTCCACGAAGTGGTTCCAAACCACAGATGGAATGACTTGGTATATCAGCAATCATCAAAACGGCAAGAAAGGCCCGGGTGGTGCCCAAATATATGGAATAATATACGTAGATAACAATGGCCCGAAAGGTCCCAATAGAGTAGGAATAGATGTACACGGATTCACGGTATCGACGGACGGAGTAAACCCTATTGGCGACTCCATTCATGATCAGGTTGAAGCATGGTCTTGTACGAATTATGTAATAAAACACGGAAAAATGCCTTGGTACAGCGACCCGAGCTACGCATCTTGTTCAGACGAAAGAGTTTACAAAAAATAAACAAAAGGCGATTGAAATATGAAAAATACAAATAAAAAGAAAAATGCGTTCACTCTTACAGAAACTTTGTTTGCATTGTTTATTGTCGGGGTGATTGCGGGAATGACTCTCCCCACACTCAAAAAAACGTCCGACGAGGCTGCAACATCAGCAAAAGTTCAAAAAGCTTTCACCACACTTTCAAATGCAACTCAAGCGATAAAAACAGAACGCGGCGCAATTCGATTCCTGCCGTGGGACAAAAACGCTGAGATTATGGAAAACATATATTTGAAAAAAATAAATACAATGAAAAATTGTAAAAATGAAGGCGGATGCTTTGACGACGACTACAAAGTACTATATTTGGACGGTAAAGAAGGCGACAACTTCCAAAAAGCAAAAAAGTGGTACACATTCATAGGCATTGACGGAATGCATTGGGCAGTAGAAACAGACTCCTCGTGCTCTTTGGAAGAAAAAAACGGAGCCAATTACTCTTACCAACAAGCCTGTGGCTTCTTTGCGGTGGATGTGAACGGCCCAATCCCTCCAAATACAGTTGGGGTCGATATTTTCGGATTCGTTGTCACCCCTGAAGGAACCTATCCCGCCGGCGGTTGCCCGGACTGCGAGAGTAATTCTTGCAAAGAGGATTCCGGTACAGGTTGGGCTTGTACGGCAAGAATTTTGAGCGGTGAAAAAATCTCCTGGTAAAAATCATACGAAAGATGGAGTTTCTTTATAGTCGCTAAATATTTTCTGAAATATTACGATAAATTAAATGTAAGAGAGAGCCAAAACACTTGAGACACTTGAGACAAAAGGCTCTTCCTCTTTTTTACATTTTAAAATATAGCGGATATTTAGAGAGATTTATGACGACACAAAACTCCACAACATCAGATTTCCCCAAAACTACAATGTTGAAAGTTTCAAAATATAATGGAACTATCCACGAAGTTGTAGAACAAACAAAAAATTTTATTACAAAAAATAATTGTTTCTATCTCGATATAGACATTACAGGCCTGAATCTAATTGACGCAACAAAACTGTGCATTTTGTGTTCAACGTTTCATTACGCAAAATACTGCGGACTTCAGATTGCAGGCGCAAAGATTAAATGGATTGTAAAAGACGAAATCGTCAAAAACCAAATTGAAATGCTAAAACTCGATAACATCGAAATTGAAGTGAAAAAACAAAAACACAACTACGTTGACTATGGCCAAAAATTCTGCCGCACATTGAGTCTTTGTCGTTAATTTTTTATCGTCATACTCTCCTTTTCAAGGGATTATTTTAAAAAGCGATTCTTTGTTGTATCATAAATAACATGAGTCAGGAAAATATCATCGAAGTTTGGAACGACGTGTTGTCAATATTGGAAAAGGAAATCTCCGATTCCACTTTTTCGACATGGATTCTCCCTTTGGAACCCCAATATTTTGATGAAAACAGCTTCGTTGTCCATACAGGACAAGCCTTCGCACCAAGCATGCTTCGTAAAAACCATTACGGGGATATCACTTCGGCTTTGAAAAAAGTTTTGGGAAAAGATTTAGAAATAAAGATTATTTTCGATGAAGATTTGGCGAAAAAGTTCACAAAAAAAGCCGCAAAACTAAAGTCTTCACCTGCACAAACAGAAGAAACCCAAAACCGTCCCAATTACGACAGCCTTACACAAATGCAGTCTTCAAATCTGAATTTGAAATACAAATTCGAAAACTTCGTGGTCGGCTCAAACAACAAACTCGCCTATGTAGCGGCTCAAACCGTTGCGCAAAAACCCGGTGAAAAATACAACCCGCTCTACATTTACGGCGGCCCAGGATTGGGCAAAACCCACGTAATGCAAGCAATCGGACATTACATAATCAAAAACAGACCCGACTTAAAAGTCTTATTCATAACAGCAGAAGAATTTGTGAACGACGTCGTCAACGCACTCGCCCGCGGCGATGAAAAAACTAAAAAAATGAACAAATTCCGCAAAAAGTATCGTGAATGTGATGTACTTTTGATTGACGACATACAGCTAATTGCCGGCAAAACCCGTACGGAAGAAGAAGTTTTCAACACATTCAACACTCTTCACAGTTCGGGAAAACAAATTGTCATAACATCTGACCGCACCCCGAAAGAAATTCCGTCGCTGTCCGACAGACTCGTGAGTCGTTTCGAGTGGGGGCTTATGGCAGACATTCAGCCACCTGACATTGAAACAAGAATGGCGATTTTACAAAACCTTGCACAAGACTCAAACATAACCGTCCCCAACGGCATAATCGAGTTTTTGGCGCAAGTTTATGCAAGCAACATCAGAGAACTCGAAGGCGCATTCAACCGAGTCACAGCCTACGCAAGCATCAACGAAACAGAACTCACGATTGCGTAGGCTGTGACTCGGTTGAATGCGCC
>CAZIVG010000109.1:0-5885 GCA_964542595.1 uncultured Muribaculaceae bacterium
GGACATTCCTCATAGCCCAAAAAATACGGCGTAAACTGCAGCATTCCCGCTGTTGTCAAAAGTACAGTCGGGTTGTCGGGTACGAGTGAAGAGCTTTTTACGCGTGTCGAATTATGTTTTTCCTCGAAGAATTTGAGGAACATTTCTCTTATTTCTGTGCCGGTGAGGTTTTTTGTATCCTGCATAACTTTTTCCTTATAATTTTATTAAATATCTCTTTTCATGTTGGCTCAAGCCTTGTTTTATTTAAATTTTAATATAAAAAAAGATTTTATGATAATATTGTTGGTGAGTTTTATATATTAACAGAGGTGTTTGATGTTTTCTTTTTTAAAAAATCTTGGTGGGAAAAAGGCCGAAAATCTCGACAAAGAGATTAATTCGCTTTATAAAAAACTTAAAGAACTTTACGACTTTGAATCTATAACCGATGAGCGCAAGGAACTTTTGCAGACCCTGATTGAAGAAAACGGATACCTGCCATACCCCCATGTGAAGGCGCTTGAGGAACTTTCTCCCGCGGAAGTGCTTTTCGGGCTTGAGATTAAGTGGAAATTGAACGGTGTTTTCTGCGTCGAGGAAGAGGCTGAAAAGTCGGTTTTTAAATTCGACAACGATAAGATTTCCCCCGCTCAAAGGGCTGGATTCAAGTCAGGGGATTGGATTAAGAAAGAACAGCACAACATTAAACTCATAAATCTCGCAGGTTTGGGCGACGGGAACAAAACCGATGAAACAGGGAAACTCATCGACTGGCTGCGTCAGGTTTTGATTTTGCCGTGCGGATTGCCTGAAAAAGGGGTTCTTGGGACTACGATTTATCTGATACCCTTCCACCCGAGGGAATTCGGTTGTGCATACCTGCCTGTGAGCAGCGAAGTCAGCCCGCTTTTGGAAGACAAAAATATTTTTAACAAACTCCATTTAAGTGCAAAAGAACAAGTTCAATTGTTTGTGAAACTCGCTCAACTTGCGGGTCACAGCGTGATTTACGACGTATTGCCTCAAACCGGAAGATTCTCCAAAATGGTTCTCGCAAATCCGTCGATTGCCAGATGGTACGACGTTAACGACCTTATCGAAAAGATTAAAAAAGAGGCCGATTTGGCTGCCGAAAACCTGAAAACCTACGGCGACATTGACCATGAGGACATTGATATTGTCAGAGACATTTATAAAGCGGCGCTGAAAAAAGGTTCGAGTGACCTTTCCGAGCATTATCAGGCGATTTATGACAAATTCGAAGAAATAATTGCGCCGAAGAAAAAAGAGTTTTCTGATGAGATGATGAAAAAAGACGCTCAGCTTAAAATTCAAAAACGCGCAAAATCAATCGTTTCAACGGTAAACGACTTTAAATCTTCAAAACAAGCTTCTGAAGATGACATCACAAAACAGGGCGAAACCATCCAATCGCTTATCAAAGAAGGTCTTTGGCCTGCGCCCGGCGGGGCGTGGTGTTCTGCGGGGACTCCGATTTTTGATAAAATGTCTGAAACAGGCGATTTTCCTATGTTTAAGCATTTTGATTACAAGTGTGATGACGTGACGCATTTTGCAAACCTTGACTGCCAGACGCCGTTTTACTTCGTTTTCCTTGAAACAGGCGAGTACAACAAGCCCGTCATTGACGCATACGTAAATTATCTTAAAAAGCTTCAAAATGACTATAATTTCGATGGTTTCAGGGTTGACCACATCGATCACATCGTTGACACGGTTTCGGAAAAAGACGGAGTGCCGATTAGCTATCGCGCGCCCAGAGCGGTTCTTGGCAGGGCGAACAAAGAACTCAAAGACAAAGTCCCTCATTTTGCGACGTTGGCCGAATATATGCTTTGGGACAGGTTCTTCAAGGAATATCACGAGGACATGCATTTTGACATTCTTTGGGGTAACGATATAATTTCGCAGTTCTCAAAAACGCCTGAGGCGATTATGGACGACAACCACGAACTTTGCGAATACAACGTCAAGAATACTGACGGTCAAAGTCGAACCCAACAGGGCGCGCTTTCGATTCTTAAAAGTTATAACAATCAAGACGGCGAATTCCGTGCGATTGACCAGTATCCGGGGCAACTCGGTGAAAACGGTGCGCTGTTTAAGTGGTTCAAATACAAATTCCTCCCCGGTGGGAAAAACGCGCAAAGACCGGTTATGTTCATTGACGGCGATGAGTCGTTTACGAAAACAGGGATTGAAAGCGTTATCGGGGCTGAGGTTTCGATGCCTAGAGAGAAAAATTACAAATTCTTTGAAAAGTTTGATGCGATAAACAGGTTTGCGCTTGAAAACGAACTTACAAGAGAAGGCGAAGCGCAGGTTATTTCGCAAGAGTCGAACGGTTTTTGTGCGTGGATTGTTTCCAAAGACCCGCTCAAAGAGTCGCTTCTCGTTGTTGCGAATTACCAGTCGCCAACCGAGAAAGTCACGGAGTCTCATGACGACGGATATTCCAACACTTATATCAAAAACGGGGTTTCCGTTCACGACAAAACTGTTCAAATGCCCTGCGATTACTCGCTTGTGGCTGAGTATGTTTATGACGAAAAAGAAGCTGATTTCAAACTCGTTGAATTTGAAAAACCTGAAACCTCAATCACGTTCGGGGAGTTGGCTCCTGCGGAGTTTAAGGTTTACAAAATCGCAAAATAATTAGAATAGTCTTTTGACGTTACCCGTTTGTCTTATTTTTACCCACTGAATTGTAGGCTAAAATCTACAGGTGCAGGCAATTTCGTTTAACGCTCATGAAAAAATCATTTTATTTTCTCTTTTTCTTTTCGGTTTTGAGTTTTTATCAACAACCTGCAGTTTATGCTGAAGAGGTTTTGCAGGCTGCGATAAATCTTGAAGTTGAAGATTCAATCGTTGTGAATATTAAAGAAAAAAATGATATTATTTCAGATATGTCGCAGGGTGAAAGTCTTTTGGCGCTTACGAATGTTACGATTCTGGGTTTGTATTCACCGTTGCTTCTGAAAGATGAACGAAAAGGTTTGTGGGTTAGGCCTTATGCTTCTTATGATGAGGTGAAAACCGGTGGGGGAAAGCATTCTGACCTTACAATGTATGGTAATTTGATTGGGGCGGATTTTGGTTTGAAAAACCTGAAAAACGACTGGCAGAGAACTGTTTCGGGGTATGTCGGATATCGGGGGAATCATCAAAATTTTTCAGGAACCAACGTCGTTTCAAACTCCGGTCTGGTCGGTGCTTCCGCAACCTTTTATCACAAGGATTTTTTCGCTTTTTGGACGACTGATGTCGGCAGCGGAGTCTCTAATGCGAGCAACGGTCAAGAGGTTGCGAGCGTCAGTTGCGCATCTGCGCTTAGGACAGGGTATAACTTAAATTTTAAAAACAAAATTACTGTTCAGCCAAACTACATAATGTCATACACGTTTGCGAGCAATTTTAATTCCAGAGATAATAATGGCGATCTGTTCAAGTCTCAGCCACTGAATCAAATCCAAATAATACCGAGTTTCAGAGCTTATGCGAATTTAAAAAATGATTTGAAGCCGTTTTTGGTTGTAAACATGGTTTTTCCCGTGCTTGGAAATGAAAAGATGTCGATAAATAATTATGCACTCCCCGGGGTATCGATGTATCCGTTTGTTGAATACGGCGGAGGGGTTCAAAAACAGTGGAAAAACGATTCGTCAGGGTTTGTTCAGCTTTTGGTGCGCAACGGCGGCAGAACCGGCGTGGGGGTTCTTTTGGGATTTAAGTACGCTCTCGGACCATCAGAGACGGCTAAGAAAACGAAGATTTCAAAAGGTTTTTAAGGATTTCTTAAGTCCTGAAAATTTTCCTGAGCGTGTTTGTAAAGGTCAAAAAGTGCTGTTTCGACTTTTTCTCTGTAGATTTCAAGTTCTTCTTTCGTGCAGTCGGAAGGCACATAAATCGGGTCTCCGTAAACCGCAATCGTTTTTACGCCCAAAAGCGGGAATCTGAATTCGTCCCAAGTGTTGAATTTTAAAAGCCATTTTGAGGGCGAATACCACGTCATCGGGATAATCGGCGCCTGCGAGAGTTTTGCGATGTTCACAACTCCGTCTTTGACCTTGCCCATCGGGCCTCGCGGTCCATCAACAGTGATTGCGGCACTTTCGCCCTGTTCGAGTTTTTCAAGCAGTGCCAGTGTTGCACCTGCACCCGCTCTTTTATGCGAGCCGCGTACGGTTTTTATCCCCATGTGTTCGGTTGCTGTAGCGATAATGTCGCCGTCGTTTGATTTTGAAATCATCACGTTCAGCGAGCCTCTGTCTTCGTTTGCATAAAGCGCGCATTGGTGGGCGTGCCATAGTGCGAAGATGGCTGGTTTTTCTTTCGGGAAGTTGATGTTTTTGCAGTCATAAAACAAACTCTCAAAAGCGTAAAAATGCTTCGTTAAGAATGATAGTGCCGCTACGGTGTGTTTTTTATCAATTTTGAACATAATTTAAAATTTACTATAAAAATGAAAATTGTTCAAATCTTTACAATCCTTTGGTGGCTTTGTTGTTATGCTCTTCTCATCAAGTCAGAAAGTTTCAGGTCTTTGTTCTGTTTTTTCGGTACGCTTTGTACGACGGTTTTTCTTTTGCGTTTGAAGCCGTTTAGTCCGACAACGTTTTCGTCTTTTTTAAGAAGAAAAATATCTTTCAAAAAATCAATTATTTCACTCATTTGCACATTCCTTTCTCTTGACGTCTCAGGCTCGTTTTACCTAATCTCGCTTTACTCTCAATCCAACTTTATCGTCAAAAAAATGTTTTAATAACCCCCAATTATGGTATATTACTGTCTATGATAGAAAGCAGTGAGATTTTAATAAAAATAATAGACGAGGCCGGAGACTTTTGTGAGAGGGCGTTTTCGCATGAGGAATTGATTGAGATTTTGAAGGGCGAGGATGATGTTAAAAAACAGATTTGTCTTTTGAAGCTTGAGAAGCTTGAAAACGAAGAAGAGGCAATGCTTTTGGTCTTTCATTTGACTGACCATCATGGAATTGTGAGGGAGTCTTGCGCGCAAAAGATTAGCGAGTTTATACTAAACGGAAAATATGTTAATCTTTTTTCGGAAAAGTATGCTGCCGACTCTTTTTTACGCTCGATAAACGACATAAATCCGAACATCTGCCGCACTATGATTGAAGTTTTGCCGATTGTGATGCAGGGGACGCTGAAGGAGTATTTTCTTGAACGGCTTTATGCTCGATTCGAGGAGGTTTTTGAAGAACTCGAACGGCTGAAGCGCAGCAATTGGTACACAAAAAAGCTTTTTAATCTTTACTGGTGTTTGGAAACACTCGCGGTTTTAGACGCGAAAATCGATGAAAGATTCTTTGGGGTTTTGAGTCGGACTTGTGCTTTTCGAGAATATACGATTCGCGAAAAAAGTGCTTTGGTGCTTTCTCGAGCCGATTTTTCAAGAAAAGAAAGCCCTTCTTTTTCGGAAGAGCTTTTGAGATTAAAAGAGTCTTTGAAAGATGACCCGAATTTTTATGTAAGACAGGCTGTTGTTTAATCTGATTCTGCGTCTTGAATGTCTTGGTGGTTAAAAAGTTCTTTTTTCGACGCCTATGACACGTTAGTGAATCGAGCTAAAAAAAAGAATTTTTAAGCACGAATTGTTTGTGGATCTCGAGTTTAAATTTAACTAAAACCCTGAGTCCGAAATACAGTAATGCCCTTCATCGAGGTCGTAGCGGTCATGGACTTTGCACACGTTGCACAAACAGCCCTTGTCCTCGTCAATGCAGCGGCTTTTTGTGTAAGCGCAAAATAAATTCTCCAGCCCGTCAACGTTTTCAAGCCCCTTCATCATGTCGATCATGTTGTGCGGCATTTCTTTAATCTTACAAGACGTCGTGTAGGATGGGCATTTTAAGC
>CAZIVG010000110.1:0-5791 GCA_964542595.1 uncultured Muribaculaceae bacterium
TTCTGAAGAGTTTGATTTTTTAGACTTGATGTTCATGTCTGCTTTTTCGCCGGGCATTAAGTTGCCTTTGAAAATCCAAACTTTTACACCAATCTTACCCATGATTGTATCTGCTTCAGCAAAACCGTAATCTACGTCTGCTCTAAGTGTTTGAAGAGGGATTCTTCCTTCTTTTACCCACTCGCTTCTTGCAATCTCAGCACCACCCAAACGTCCTGATACCATGATTTTGATACCTTGAACGCCTGAACGCATTGTTCTTTGAACGGACTGTTTCATTGCTCTTCTGAAAGCGATACGTTTTTCTAATTGAAGAGCGATAGATTCTGAAACCAATTGTGCATCAGCGTCAGTTCTTGCAACTTCAACCACGTCGATTGAAACTGTTCTTTTGATAAGTTTAGCTACATCAGCTCTCAATTCTTCAATACCTTGACCACCTCTGCCCACAACGATACCGGGTTTAGCCGTTACAACAGTGATGTTGACGTTTTGTGCTTTTCTGGCGATTAATATTTTAGAAATGCCTGCTGCGTACAATCTTTTCTTGATATATTTTCTGATTTTAGCATCTTCTGCTACAAATTCAGCATAATCTTTCTTCTTAGCATGCCATGTGCTTTCCCAAGGTTGGATTATACCTACTCTGAATCCTTTTGGATGTGTCTTCTGTCCCAAGGTCAGCCTCCTTAATTCTTACTACTTGCTAATTTAACTGTCAAATGAGAAGTTCTTTTGAGTCTGCGATAGATTCTACCTTGGGCTCTGGGTTTACCTCTCCTATATGTTTTACTTTCATCAGCAAAGATTTCAGAAATCTTTAAGTCTTCAGCGCTTGCACCAAATTTTTCACTGGCATTTGCAATAGCTGCAACCAAGTTCTGTTCAACAACTCTTGCTGCGAAGTAAGGCATAAATTTTAAGATTTTTGCTGCTTCTAATGCAGTTTTGCCTCTTAACTCATTGATTACACGACGTAATTTACGAGCCGGCATGCTTATATTAGATTGTTTTGCCGTTGATTCTTGCATAATTTACTTCCTTTTAGCTGTTTTATCTTGACCTGCATGGCCTCTGTATAACCTTGTAGGTGCAAATTCACCTAATTTATGACCAACCATTTGTTCAGTAACATAAACCGGTACGTGACTTTTTCCATTGTGGACAGCAATTGTGTGACCCAACATGTCAGGTACAATCATTGATGCTCTTGACCAAGTTTTGATTACTTTTTTCTCTCCAGCGTCGTTCATTTTATTGATTTTCTTCTGAAGTGATTCTTGTACAAATGGACCTTTTTTTAGCGAACGAGCCATTCATTATCTCCTTACTTATTACGTTTTCTTCCTCTGACGATGTATTTGTCAGATTGTTTGTTTTTGTTTCTTGTTTTGTAACCAAGAGCCGGTTTGCCCCAAGGTGTCTTAGGATGTCCGCCGGGACCTGTTTTACCTTCACCACCACCGTGAGGGTGATCGCAAGGGTTCATTGTAACACCACGTACAGTCGGCTTGATACCCATGTATCTTTTACGGCCGGCTTTACCGATTTTCATGTTTTTGTGCTCAGCGTTGCCCAAAGCACCGATTGTAGCCAAACATTCTTTTCTGATCATTCTCATTTCAGAACTAGGCATTTTGATTGTTACGTAGTTACCTTCTTTAGCCATTAACTGTGCAGCACCACCAGCCGCTCTGACTAATTTTGCACCACGGCCTGCAACCATTTCGATGTTGTGGATCATAGTACCCAAAGGAATCATCTCCAAAGGCAAAGAGTTACCTGTTTTGATGTCTGCGTTAGGACCTGAAACGATTGTGTCACCAACATTCAAACCTTGTGGGGTCAAAATGTATCTTTTTTCACCATCAGCATAGAATACTAATGAGATTCTTACGTTTCTGTTCGGATCGTACTCGATAGTTTTCACTGTAGCGGGAACGCCGAATTTCTCACGTTTAAAGTCAACCACACGGTAAGCTTTTTTAACCCCGCCGCCTTTGTGACGACAAGTAATTCTACCTGTGTTATTTCTACCTGCTTTGGATTTCATAGGCTTCAACAAGGATTTTTCGGGAGTCGAAGTTGTAATTTCTGCGAAATCACTCTTCGTCATACCTCTTTGTCCAGGTGAAGTTGGATTTAGTATTTTTATACCCATTTTCTTTTGCTCCTGTTTCTTTAGGGTGTGTCATAGGCATTTCTGCCACCGCGTCTTGACTATTCGCGGCAATGGCTTTGGCTTTCGCCTTAGCCGAACTCGAATCGATTATGCACCGATGAGTTCTTCGAGCGGCTCTCCTTCAATCGTAACAATTGCTTTTTTGCCTGATTGAGTTCTGCCGTGGCTATATCCGACTCTTTTTTCGTGAGAAGGCATATAGATTGTTCTAACTTTAGTAACTTTTCTTCCCGGAAAAGCCAATTCGACTGCTTGAGCGATTTCTACTTTTGTAGCGTCTTTTACAACTTCGAAAGTGTATTGTGCCAAAGTAGTAGCTTCCATAGACTTCTCAGTGATGATAGGTCTTTTGATGATGTCGTACAGTCTTTCAGTATTGTTTTTCAAGTTGCTCATTATTTCGACAACCTTTCTGTAATTTCATTAATCGCTGCTTCTGTAATAATCACGTTATCAGCTTCCAACAAGTCTTTTACGTTCAAGTTTGAAGGAAGAATGATTCTAACGCTCGGTAAATTTCTTGCGCTCAATTCAAGGTAAGCATTCTCAGCCGCTTTTGTGTCAGCGATGATAAGAACTTTGCCTTCAATTTTAAGAGCTTTAAGAGTCTCTACCATTAATTTTGTTTTTGGTTCTTTGATTTCTGAGAAATCTTTAACAAGAACTGTATTTTCAATTCTTGCTGATAAAGCAGATTTCAAAGCCAATCTTCTGGCTTTTTGGGGCATTGAGAAACTGTAATCTCTGGGTTTTGGTCCAAAGATAACACCACCACCGGCAAACAAAGGTGAACGGAGTGAACCTGCTCTGGCTCTGCCTGTTCCTTTTTGTTTCCAAGGTTTTCTGCCGCCGCCTGCGACTTCTGCTCTTGTTTTTGTGCAAGCTGTACCCGCTCTGCCGTTATTCAACTGACGTCTGAGGGCAAGGTGCATTACATGCAAGTTCGGTTCTACGCCGAAGACTTTTTCGTCAAGCGCGATTTGTCCGACTGCACTTCCTTTTGTATTTAGTATTGAAACTTCTTTTGTCATTTTTCTTTAACCTCAATTAATTAGTTCTTCTCAAGACTTAAGGAAACTAGTTCCATTTAACTCTTGAAGGGATTACTGTAACCATTTTGCCTTCAGGTCCCGGTACTGAACCTTTAACCAAAAGCAAGTTGCTTTCTTTGTCAACTTGAACGATTGACAATTTAGTAACAGTAACTCTTTCGTTACCCATGTTTCCGGCCATCTTTTTGCCTTTGATTACACGGCCGGGAGTAGTACCTGCACCGATAGAACCGGGTTCTCTGTGGTTTTTAGAACCGTGAGCCATAGGCCCTCTAGAGAAGTTCCATCTTTTTACGGTACCTTGGAAACCTTTACCGATTGATTTACCTGTAACGTCAACTTTTGCAACGTTTTCAAGAATAGACAAATCGATTTGTTGTCCAATTTTATATTCTGATGAGTTTGCAACTCTGAATTCCTGTAAATGTCTGAAATTATCCAATCCGTTTTTAGAGAAGTGGCCCATTTGAGCTTTTGTCAAATGCTTTTCTTTCGCAGGTTCGAAACCTACCTGAATTGCGTTGTAACCATCTGTTTCTTCAGTTTTAACTTGAGTAACAGTTAAAGGATCAACTTTGATAACTGTGACAGGAATTGCTAGTCCTTGTTCGTCAAAGACTTGTGTCATTCCTAATTTTTTTCCGATGACGCCTAATCTTGTTTTGTTAGATTTAAGCGCGCTTTTAGCGTTTGTAGTCATATCTACCTTTCTCCTTGTGAGCGCTACGTGTTACTTGTGAGCGGATGTCCCTGCCGCTTCTCTTTTGTTACGGACTGTAGATCACATTCAATCTTATTCAATTGTTAATGTGTTATTTGTTTCGGATTTCTTGTCCCTAATTATTGAGATCCAGTGTCGTTTACCGTCTCACCTTCGTGAGCACGGTTCACTCACTTTTCCAAGGTCGTCCTTCGGACTCCTATAATTTAACCTCAATATCAACACCTGCAGGTAAATCCATTCTGCTTAACTCTTCAGTAGTTTGTTGAGTTGGGTCATAGATGTCGATGATTCTTTTGTGAGTGCGCATTTCAAAGTGCTCTCTTGATTTTTTGTCAACGTGAGGTGATCTTAAAACGCAATACAATCTTCTTCTGGTAGGAAGAGGAATAGGTCCTGCAACCTTCGCATCAGTTCTTTTTGCTGTTTCAACGATTTTTTCTGCTGAAACGTCAATAAGCTTATGATCATATGCCTTTAAGCAAACTCTGATTCTTTGTCTTTTTTGAGTAGTACTCATTTGTTATACTTCCTTTGCTTTTAACTTATTGCTTTATCGGTTGGGGCGCAGTTTCCTGCCTTCACGCATATCTACACACGTGTCCCGCTAGTGTATTAACTACCTTATATTAAACAAAATTCCTCGTCAACAGGTATTTTTCGAATTTGAAAAGAAATTTCAAAAATTTACAAAAGTTTATGATTCGAATGAGAAACATTGTCTTAAAATAATTGCACTCAAACTTTTTATTAATTATAATGCTTTTATGAATTTTAAAGTTGAGTATATAAATAAACTAAAAATCACTATAACAATATTATTAATTATATTAATTTCCGGTTTCGCATATTTTTTCCAAGACGTTTTCAATTATTTTGAAAACAAACTTATAGACATGCGAAGCACTCTCAGCACGGATTCGGGATTGTTTTCTCAAAAGTTCAAACACGCTGACGACGATATAATTATATTGTCAATAAATGACCTGACCCAATATGAAGCCGCACGCTCAACGGAATTGAACCTGACTCGCTGGCCGTGGTCGAGAGAAGTTTGGGCGAAAGTCATTAATTTTTTAGAAGCACAACGGCCGAGGGTTATAGTAGTAGATTTGAATTTTTCAAACTACGAAGATATGTCCAGAAATTACACCTCACCGGATATGATTCTTGCAAACACGCTCGGATATTACGACAACATCGTGCTTGCGACCGCACTAAGAACCCCGTACAACGAAACAGCAAACATCGACCAGACAAAGATTCTCGACAACTTCGCGAACCCGTACAGTCCGTCCGGATCATCTTTAAATATGTATGTTGATGACAAAAACTTGGACAAAAGCATTTCCTATTTCTCACACACACCGATTCCGAATATTTTCACAAACTCAACAACAATGGGGGTTACAAACCTTGTCACTAGTAAAAACAAGGAAGAAAATATCAGATATTCTCAGCCTGTATATAAATTAATAAAAGGCAACAAGTCTTATTATCTTCCTTCTTTGGGATTTGCAACGCTCCTAAAATATGAAAACATCGGAAAGCTCGCAGAAGAAATCCCTATAGAAAACGGGTTCTTAAAAGCAGGCAAACATTTGATTCGAGTCAATGAAAACGGCCAAACTCTCATAAATTGGCACGGAAAGACGAACTCTTACCTCGACATTCCGATAAACTCAATGCTTTTGAGCATGGTGAGAAGAACGAATTATTTTGAACACGAAAAAGTGAAATATCCGCTAAGTTTTCTTGAGAACAAAATCATCATAATCGCACAGACACAGTTAAACACAGAAACTCACAACACACCTGTCGCAAAAGACATGACAG
>CAZIVG010000111.1:0-5766 GCA_964542595.1 uncultured Muribaculaceae bacterium
TGCGTAGTTCTTCCGAGAATCCGTGAATTTAGAGTTATTTCTGCTAAAAGTTTCGATGGCAGAGGCAACTACACATTAGGTTTGAAAGAACAAACTTTGTTCCCTGAAATCTCTTATGATGAAGTTGATACAGTATTTGGTATGAACATTTCTATCATCACAGCTGCTAAAACAGATGAAGAAGGCAGAGCGTTGTTGACAGAATTGGGTATGCCGTTCAAAAAGAAATCACAAGCGTAAGCTTATTTAAGATAAATTCAAATGCAAGATTTGCATAACAAAGGAGAAAATCGTGGCTAAAAAATCAATGATAGCTAAAGAAGAAAGAAGAATTTTGCTTGCTTCAAAAGGTAAATACCCGAAAGTAAGACTTCATAACAGATGCTCTATTTGTGGTCGTCCTCACGGATTCCACAGAGATTTCGGTTTATGCAGAATTCACTTAAGAGAAATGGCTCATAGAGGTTTGTTACCCGGTGTAGTTAAAGCCAGCTGGTAAGTACCACGCGCTTTGCTATACTGCCTGACAAACAAAGTTCAAGTAAGTAGAAAAGGAAAATAAAATGTACACAGATCCTATAGCAGATATGCTGACAAGAATCAGAAACGCAAACATCGTTTCTCACAGTGACGTTGAAATGCCTTCTTCAAAACTTAAAGTCGAATTGGCTAAAGTTTTGAAAGAAGAAGGTTACATCACTGATTACACAGAAAAAGAAGTCGGAAAATTCAAAGTATTGTCAATTGTTTTGAAATACGACGAAAGAAATAAACCGGTTATTTCAAACTTGAAAAGAATTTCAAAAACAGGTTTGAGAGTTTATTCTAAAGCAAAAGATCTTCCGCAAGTATTTGGCGGCTTGGGAATAGCAATTATTTCTACAAGCAAAGGTCTTATGACTGACAGAAAAGCTAAAAAAGAAAACATGGGCGGCGAAGTTATTTGCTACGTTTGGTAAGCCCTTTTAGCCTTTGATTTTACAATCAGGGTTGTGCTGAAAGTGTTGAATCTTTTGTGAGGCGTATCTCGCTTAACAAAGAGGATACTATATTTAAGTAATACAATTAATTGGAGATAAAAAAATGTCACGTATAGGTAAAAAACCTGTTATAATACCGGAAGGCGTTGAAGTTAAAATCGACGGTCAGCTGGTTACTGCAAAAGGACCTTTGGGTACTGAGTCAGTTGAACTTCGTCCTGAAGTTGTTGCTAAAATTGAAGGCAGCGAAGTAATTGTTTCTATCGTTAACGACGACAGAAAATCAAGAGCACTTTGGGGCTTGTCAAGAACATTGGTTGACAATGCTGTTCAAGGCGTTAAAACAGGATTCACTAAGAAATTAGAAATCATCGGTGTTGGTTACAGAGCGAACATGGACGGTTCTAACCTCAACTTGGTTTTGGGTTATTCTCACCCTGTTTTGGTTACTCCTCCTGCAGGAATCACTATCACAGTTGAAGCTAATACAAAACTTACTGTTACCGGTTCTAATAAACAAGCTGTTGGCGACGTTGCCGCAGAAATCAGAGGAAAAAGACCTCCTGAAGTTTATAAAGGAAAAGGTATCAGATACGAAGGTGAATACGTCAGACGTAAAGCCGGTAAAACAGGTAAAAAGTAGCAAAAAAGCCTAAATAGACCCTTTTGATGCGGCTGTATGAAATCAGCGCTTGATGAAAGAAGGTCTGGGTGAAAGGAAAGAAAAATGATTACATCTAAAATTAGAAAAGACCAAACAAGAAAAAGACACATCAGAGTCAGAAAAAAAATCAACGGTGTTCCTGAATGCCCGAGATTGGCTGTTTACAGAAGTACAAAACACATCTACGCTCAGTTGATTGACGATGTTAACAAAGTTACTATTTGTTCAGCATCTTCTATCGACAAAGACTTGAGAGAAAAACTCGGTCACGGTGGAAACATCGATGCAGCGAAGTTGGTTGGTGAAACTGTTGCTCAAAAAGCATTGAAAGCCGGAATTAAAGATTGCGTTTTCGATAGAGGCGGATTCCTTTATCATGGCAGAATCTCTGCTTTAGCTGATGCAGCAAGAGAAGCCGGTTTGAACTTCTAATTCTTGTTTTATAAACAAATTAAAAAGCGGAAATTTTTATTAATTTCCGCTTTTTTTTAAGAATTCCATAAAACAGTGTTTGTTATTTTGTTGAAAAAGAACCCAATACACCGGCAATAAACAAGACTGTTACAACTGATGATAAGATTGAGCATATTATTCCTGCGATTGCCCATTTTTTTTGAACTCTGTGAAAATCTTCCAGACTTTTCCAAGTCTTATTTTTCCATGCCCATTCGTTTCCCTTCATTCCGCAATAAATGTTGAAAATAATGCTGAATATTATCCCAATATAAGGAATAAAGTTTATTGGGATTATTAAAATAGTTATTGGCGTGGAGTTGAAAGGCCCCCATAACACAGGCAGAAGACAGGCTCCCCAGTTGAAGACTTCTAGTTTTTGAGGGTAGGCTTCTCCATCCATTCTGTATTTGTTTTCTTCTCTGAGTTTTTCTTCGTCATAATAAAATTCGAGAGTCGGACTTTCGCCATTGCTGCTGAATCGTTTGTTTTCCATCGCGTTTCTGATTCTGGGTTGGTTTTGTTCATCAGACATATTTTTTCCTTCGTTCTTTTCCAATTTCAACAGTATAGCAAAATTTTCGCAAAAAAAAAGCCCCAAATTTTATTGAGGCTTAGTTTTGTTTCAAAATAATTTTATTATTTTTTCTTTTTGCTTGAGACTTTTTCTTCTTGAGAATCTTCTTGGTTTTCTTTTTCGTCGCAGTTTTCTTCAACTTCCGCTTCGGAATCAGCTTCAACTTCAACTTCAACTTCAACTTCAACTTCTTGTTCCTCAGAAGAGTGTTCTTCAGCTTCTTCAGTTTTGTCAGTTTCTTCAGTTTCGTCTTCGCCTTCAGACTCTTCTTCATCTTTAGCAAGTGCCGCAGCCACAGCTTCGTCGATTTCTTTTTGTTTTTCTTCTGCTTCTTGAGCCTCAAGAGCATCTATTTCTTCTCTCGTTCTGGCTTTTATCACAGGAATGTTTAACATAAGCGCGATTTCTTCGCCGTCTGCTTCGAGGTTCAAATCGAGTGCTTCCTGGTCGATTTCAATATATTTTGAAATAACTTCAATCAATTGTTCTCTCATTTTTTGCATTGCTGCACCATCAAGATTTGAACGGTCTTGCATCAATACAAGTTTCAACCTGTTTTGTGCAGTGGCCTTTGCGCTCTCGCCTTGTGTTTCTCTATCTTTTTGGAAGAAAGTAAGGACTTTCGTGTAGAAATTGCTGAAAATATTGTTGTTCATCTTTGCCCCTTCCTATCCTTGAATTCCGAAGAATTTCTTAACTTTTGAAACAAAAGCCGCAAATCCTTTAGGTTCGTCTATGTCTAAGAAAGGAATCTCTTCACCTCTGATACGTCCTGCAACGTTCATGTACGCTTTGCCTGCCATCGAGTTTTCGTCGTTGACAATCGGCTCGCCTCTGTTTGTTGAGGTTATAATACCTGTATCTTCGGGGATTATACCGATTATGTCACAAGAAAGAATGTCCACAACGTCATCCACGCTCATCATGTCGTTTGACTTGATAAGGTTAGGACGTACACGGTTCACGAGAAGTCTGTATGACTTGATTTCTTCTCTCGCTTCGAGGAGGCCGATGATTCTGTCTGCGTCTCTGACTGCTGACATTTCCGGAGTTGTTACAACGATTGCTTCTGAAGCACCTGCAACTGCTGTTTTAAACCCGTCTTCAATCCCTGCGGGGCAGTCAACAAGAACAAAATCAAAGTCTTTTTGCAATTTTTCACAAATTTCTTTAAGTTGTTCTGCTGTTACGGCAGATTTGTCTCTGGTTTGTGCTGCCGCAAGAAGACAGAGATTTGGGTTTTTCTTATCTTTCACGAGAGCCTGTTTGAGTTTACATCTTTCTTCGACAACGTCAACAAGTGTGTAAACAATTCTGTTTTCAAGACCGAGAAGCAAGTCCAAGTTTCTCAATCCGATATCTGTATCAATTAAAACTACACTGGCACCGCTTTTCCCGAGAGCTGTACCGATGTTTGCACTGGTGGTAGTTTTACCTACGCCGCCTTTGCCTGAAGTAATTACTATTACTCGACCTGTCATGTATTTGTGCTCCTATATTCTCTTTCTCTCTAGTGTTGATATAATTTATTTGTCATTAACTTTTAAAATAACGATACTTCCGTTGATGTTTCTGGCTTCTTCGGGAGTAAATGTGTTCGTTTTTTCAACGTAAATGTTTTTAATGTGATCGGGTCTTCTCGCGAAGGAATCTGCAATGCGCAGTTGAATTGCGTTTAGGTTAAGTGCGCGAATTCTGGCTTTGGTGTTGCCGTTGCTTCCTGCGTGTGCGATTCCACCCAATATTCCCCAAACGGTAATGTCGCCTGCTGCGTGGATTTCGCATCCGGGGTGGCAATCACCAATGATGACTACGTTTCCGTTAGATTTTATGACTTGTCCGGAGCGAACAGTTTGTTTGTGGTATTGAGTACTCATTTGAAGGATTTCATAATCTTCGTCGGTCATAACTTCATCAGGAATTTCAAACTCTCCGACTTCTTTTGTTAGAGGCCAGTTTTTCATTTCGTTGATTTCTTTGTCATCGTTTAAAATATTTTCAAGCTTTGTTTCTGAGTCAAAAATGCTGTCCAGATGAGTTTGGATTTCTTCTTCGTTTATTTCAGAAACCTCAGCTTCAGCCTGTTCTTTTGCAATCGGTTCAGCTTCTTCCGCAGTTTTTTCTTCTTCGACTGCAATTTCAGGCTCTTCTTCTGTCGAATTATCTTCAACAATCTCTTCTTCAATATGCTCAACTATAGGAATATATTGCTGTGAAGGTTCATCTTCGATAGCTTTTTCTTCGATTTGCTGAGCGTCTTCGTGAAGCTCTTCTTCGAGTTCTTCTTCAATGTCTTTTGTGTTGATGCCTAAAGTCGCTGCCGCAAGTTCAGTTTGTGCAGACCTTGATTCAATCAGGCAAAGAGTTGAATTTATGCTGCTGATAAGAGAATTTATGCTCAACAATTGTGATTGATTAAGCGAAACATCACCCAGTTTCAGCCAAATTCTTTTGTTTGATGCTTCTTCTTTTTCAATGATTGAACTAAGTTCAAAAACAATGTCTGCAGGGGATTGTGCCTGAGACAAATCGACTATGTATCTTTGGTTTAAATCCATATCCTTTAACTCCCGTTTGTTTGCGGTTTTGCCCTGTGAGCCTGTTATTAAAGGATATATGAAATATTTATCAAATACAATTATTTGTGTTGTATTGTATCAAAATGTTATGAAACATTTTTGAAACAATTAGACTCTTCTGATGCCTGAAAAAACGTTTATGCTTTCGTTGTTTATAGGAGTCGTTACAGGGTTTGTTGCAGGAGTCGATTCTTTTGGTGTCTTTTTGTTTGAATCGATTAACTGTTTTAGTCTTGTTACCTGAGTGTTTGCCTTAGCAATTTGATCATCAAGATTTTTTGCAAGATCTTCATTTTCTGTTTTTATTGCTGTTTGAACTTTAATTTCTTTTTCTGTTGTTTCGATTTTGCTTGTGAATTCTTTTCTTTTTTTATCAGAATATTTGTTTGATAATTCGTTTTTAAGTTCAGTAATTCTAGCTTTTTGTTCGGGTGTAAGTTTATCTTTGTCAATCTTTTCAAGATTTGAAAGTTCTGATGCAACTTTTGCTTTGCTTGCGTCAAAGCTGTCAAG
>CAZIVG010000112.1:0-5521 GCA_964542595.1 uncultured Muribaculaceae bacterium
ACATTGTGCAAGTTGCAAGCGCAATCAAAACTGTTCACAGAGAAAACGATACGGCGCCATTGAGTATAGGATTGGAAAGGGTTTTAGGTCTTTATCAAACCAACAAAAGCCGCAGATGGTATGACAAAAAGCCGGAACTTTCTGTCGCAATAAAAACAATTTCGACATTGCCTGAAAATGATTATGAAAACATCATGGAAGGCATTTGCATGTCGCTGAAAAAAGAATAAAAAAGCTTAGCGGGTGAAATGGATTTTTCTAGAAATGAACTGATTTGGGGGAAAGAAACCCAGAAAAAACTGGCTGAAAAACACGTCACGGTCTTCGGACTCGGCGGAGTGGGCGGGTTTGCGCTGGAGTCTTTGGCGAGAGCGGGCGTCGAAAACTTTACGATAATTGACTTTGATACGGTTTCTCCTTCGAACGTGAATCGACAGTTAATCGCTCTTTCTTCAACCTTGGGACAGAAAAAGGCGAAACTTTTTGAACAAAGACTTTTGGATATCAACCCGAAAATCAAAGTCACGAGCATTGATGATTTTTACAACAAAAACCTTGAGCGTGAAGTCTTTTCGTCCAAAACGGATTCCTTGAGGACAGATTTTGTCGTTGACGCAATCGATACGATGCGAGCGAAGGTTGATTTGTTGTGTTTTTGCCACGAAAACGGAATCCCTGTCGTAACGTCGATGGGTGCGGGGAATCGGAAAGACCCTACACAGCTTTATATCACGGACATCAAAGATATCGAAAACAAAAAATGTACGTTTACAAAAAACGTTTTGTATCAGCTTAAAAAACGAGGAATTGAACAGGGAATAACCGCTGTTTGCAGTCGTGAACCGCCAAAAGTTACAGAGAAAATCTCCTCAACCGAAAATATTACCGCAAAAAGCGGAGAGAACTTTGAGTTCACGAAAATCACGCCCGGCTCAACCCCTTTCGTGCCTGCAGTTGCGGGCTATTATCTCGGATGGGTTGTTTTGAAACATTTGGCCGAGTTGAATTGATGAGTCGATGGAAGTCAGTCTGAGACTACGGATTAGATATAATTAGCTAAAACGTCGAAAAGTTCGGCTTTTTCAGTCTCATCCAACTCTACGAGCGGGCGTCTCACGTAGTCTTCAATCAAGCCGATTTTTGCCAAACAGGCTTTTACCGGAACAGGGTTTGGTGCCATAAAAATCTTTTTGAATAAAGGGTAAAGCGCCAGATGTTTTGCCGCGGCTTCTTTTGCGCAGCCGTTTTTGAACTGGTGAATCATATCTTTCATTTCTCTACCGACGAGGTGAGACGCAACGCTCACAACCCCATACGCACCCACAGAAAGCATCGGCAAGGTTAAGCTGTCGTCGCCTGAATAAACAATAAAGTCGTCGGGGCAAAGTTTCACGGTCTCTGTAATGACGTCCATATCACCGAGGCTTTGTTTTACGGCGAAAATGTTTTTATGGTCTTTTGCCAGTTTTGCAATGGTTTCAGGCTGCATTGTGATTCCTGTTCTGCCGGGGATGTTGTAAAGCAAAATCGGCAAGTCTGTTGATTTTGCGATGGTTGAAAAGTGTTCGTACAAACCTTTTTGGGAAGGTTTGTTATAATAAGGCACAACGGATAAAATCGCGTCTGCGCCTGCGTCTTTGGCGTTTTTGGTGGCCATAACAGCGGTCTGTGTGCAGTTTGAGCCTGCGCCCATAATCAGTTTACATCTGCCTTTAACGACTGATTTTACAAACTTGAATATCTCAAATTCCTCATCGTGAGTCAATGTCGGAGATTCTCCGGTTGTTCCTGCGACAAGAATGCAGTCAGTTTCAGTAGAAACGAGATGTTCAACCAGCTTTTCGAGCGCCTTATAATCGACCTTCCTCTCGCTGTCAAACGGCGTAATCATGGCCGTAACAATCTCTCCCGCATCAAACCTCATTGGTCGCATTGTCATAAAAATCTCCTTGCCTGCTTAAAAAGCCGACTACTTCTTTTCTTCTTAGTTTTCAGTATAAATTATTCAATGATTTTGTTCAATGTTTTGTGTAAATTATTAAGCTGTTTTATTGAAAGTAATCGCAGTAGCCTTTTTCAATCAAAATACGGTTCACGCTCTTGTCCCCAATGAAAAACTCGCCCACAAAATTCCCGAACAATCCGAATCCGTAAGCTTTAAAATAGATATTGCCTTCGTTTTGGTCAAAAAGTTTTTTCAAAAAAACAGAAGGCTCTCGGCTGATTCGAACGGTTCTTTTTCTCGGTCTGACATAAGTTTGGCCGTTTGTGCTTTTCAAAAAGTATGACCGTGAAAATTCGTGACAGTTGAGGTTTACGACATAAACAGGAGCATAAATTCTGTCAACGGTGGCGACGATTTCCAACGCGTTGTCAATCGACTCGATTTTTGTTTTTTGCATCACGCCCCAAACGATTGGATTTTTGACCTTCAGTGCAAATGAGGGCATTGTTGCTGCCGCAAAAATCAATGCCAAAAATGTAATTGCTAACCTCTTTTTCATTGGTTTAGACCATCTTCCCTCTTAGGTGCCACGTGCTTGCGCCGGTGATTTCGACGTTACAAAACTCGCCAACAAGATTTTGTTCGCCTTCAAAGTGAACAATTTTGTTGCTCTCGGTTCTGCCTGCCAAAATGATTTTTCCGTCTTTTTCTTCAAAAGATTCCACAAGGATTTCGAACACTTTTCCGACGCATTTTTCGTTTGATTTCAAACATGCCTCGCGGTTTTTCTCGTTGAGCCTTGCGAGCCTTTCGTCTTTGGTTTCTTCGTCGATGAACAAGTCAACCCAAGTTGCGGCTTTTGTTTTTACGCGAGGAGAGTAGGCCGCCGTGTTTGAGTAGTCAAGTTCAAACTCGTCAAACGCGCTCAACGTCTCGAGGAACTGCTCTTCGGTTTCGCCCGGGAATCCTGCGATGAAGTCCGATGTAATCGCTACGTTTTTAAATCTGTCTCTGATTTTTTTGACAATAACGCTGTACTCTTCGCGGTCATAGCGGCGGTTCATAGCCTTCAATACCTGAGAATTTCCTGATTGCATCGGGATGTGGAAAAATTCGCAAACCTTTTCACATTCGCTGACCGCTTCAATCAAGTCGTCGGTTATGTCAGTCGGGTAAGACGTTACGAAGCGGATTCTGAACTTGCCTTCGATTTTGTTTAAGTCTCTCAAAAGGTTCGCGAGGGTCACAGCCCTTCCGTCGTAGTCTTTTTCAGGGTCAAGCGTTTTTCCGTAACTGTCAACGTTTTGACCCAAAAGCGTGATTTCTTTAAAGCCTTCTTGAATCGCTTTTTTCGCTTCCGCTATGATTTTTTCAGGCGTTCTGCTTCTTTCTCGACCTCTTGTGAAAGGTACGATGCAGTATGTGCAGAAGTTGTTGCAGCCTTCCATTATAGGAATCCAAGCGTTGAAGCTTTTTGATCTTTTAATTTCAAATCTGTTTTCGTCCTCGCCGTCAACGAATTTTTTCGGGGTTTCACTTGTTGCACAAACCCTTTCTCCTGCGTTGATTCGTTCAATCAAGTGAGGAAGTTCATAAACGTTGTTTGTCCCGAAAACAAGGTCAACATAAGGAAAACGCTTCAAAAGCTGTTCTTTATCTTGTTGGGCAACGCACCCGCAAAATGCGATTTTTATGGTTCTGAAGGGTTGGTCGTTGCGTTCTTTTTTACGCTCTTCTTTTTTCCATTTTCCCCAAGTTCCGACAGCGCTGTAAGCCTTGTCCGCCGAGAGTTGTCGAATTGAGCAAGTGTTTATAATCAACAAGTCTGCCTCTTTTGGCTCTGCTGTTTCCTCATAACCAAAGTGTGAGAGCATTCCGAGGATTCTCTCCGTGTCAGATTTGTTCATCTGACAGCCCATCGTTTCAATGTAAATCTTTTTGTTTTCAGTCTTTCCGGTGTTCATTCTTTAATTATAATTGAAAAATAAATTCCAATATCCTTTGGTTTTATGACTTATGTAACAAAAAAGTTACAAATCTGCCAGCAGCATGCAACTTCTTGAATTCAGCTGTTTTAGAATCAACACGATAAAACATTTCCCAAAATACTGAAAGGAATTTATATGTTCAACATCACAAGAACTGCCGCTGCAATGACAAAAATCCAAAGAAGAGCCGTAAAATTGGTCGGCCAAGGAAAAATTAACCCTGAAAAGGCGTCAGACGCGTTCAAGCTCTTAAACGAAACGGCCAGCCAAAAAGCTCCGCATTCGACAAATGTTTTGAAAAGAGCTTACAACTGGTGCAAGACGTTTGTTGCCAATTTTAAAGATATTAAAAAGGGTATTAAAGCCGGTGTGGATCTTGTCAAAACTAACTGGGATGAAGCTGTAATGGGCAAATTAACAAAAGGCAAAATAAAAGAAGTCAAAACAAGCGCTATTTCTCTTGTTAAAGAAAGCATCAATGTCTTAAAAGCTGAAATGAAAACACTTTTGGAATCAGGCAAAAAGGCTGGTGCAAAAGTTGCTGAAGGAGCCGCTGATGCCGCAAAAGGTGCTGCGAAGTAACTAAATAAATTAAATACAAAATCAAAAAGCCCTCGATTTCTCGGGGGCTTTTTAAATTCTTTAATCGCAAAAAACGCGGTTACTAAACGTTGTGAGGCTGTCTGTTTTCTTCAACACGTTTCATGATTTCTTCGAATTCACCTTCATCGAGAGTTTCTCTTTCAAGGAGTTCTTTTGAGATTATTTCAAGCATGTCACGGTTTCCGAGGAGAAGCTCTTTTGCGAGGTTGTAGCGTTCATCGACAATCTTTTTGACTTCTTTGTCAATCTCAGCCGCAATCTCTTCGGAGTAGTCTTTTGAGTGTCCGAAATCTCTACCCATGAAAACATGCTCCTGACTTTTTCCGTAGGCCATGTTACCCATTTTGAAAGACATTCCGTAAGTTGTGACCATGTTTCTTGCTGTCGCTGTGACTTTTTCAAGATCGTTTTGTGCGCCTGTCGTGATTGAGTCAGGTCCGTAAACGATTTCTTCAGCAACACGTCCGCCCAAAAGCATTGTGATTCTGTCTAAAAGTTGTGACTTTTTCAACGTTAAATGGTCTTTCTCCGGCAAAGTCATTGTCACGCCCAAAGCCATTCCGCGAGGGATGATTGAGACTTTGTGAAGCGGGTCTGTGTTTTTGAGGAGTTTCGCCAAAAGCGCGTGACCGACTTCGTGGTATGCTGTATTTTCTTTTTCTTCGTCAGAAATGATTCTGCTTTTCTTTTCTGGGCCTGCGATAACCTTGTCGATTGCTTCTTCGAGGTCATCCATTCCGATTTTAACTTTATTATTTCTTGCTGCAAGCAGTGCCGCTTCGTTCAAAAGGTTTTGCAAATCCGCACCGGTAAAGCCGGGGGTTCTTTTCGCAAGAATTTTTAAATCAACTTCTTCTGAAAGCGGTTTGTTTTTCGCGTGGACTTCAAGAATCTGTTCTCTGCCCAAAATGTCAGGTCTGTGAACAACAATCTGTCTGTCAAAACGGCCGGGTCTCAAAAGCGCAGGGTCTAGAATATCAGGTCT
>CAZIVG010000113.1:0-5484 GCA_964542595.1 uncultured Muribaculaceae bacterium
TCGAGGATGTCAGGTCTGTTTGTTGCTGCGATAACGATTATGTTTGTGTTTTCGTCGAAGCCGTCCATTTCAACGAGCAACTGGTTCAAAGTCTGTTCTCTTTCATCGTGGCCGCCGCCCATGCCTGCGCCCCTTTGACGTCCGACTGCATCGATTTCATCTATGAAAATAATGCAAGGCTGATGTTTTTTCGCTTGTTCAAAAAGGTCACGAACCCTTGATGCACCGACCCCTACGAACATTTCTACGAAGTCGGAACCGCTGATAGAGAAGAACGGAACGCCCGCTTCGCCTGCAACGGCCTTTGCCATAAGAGTTTTGCCTGTACCCGGAACCCCGACGAGCAAGACGCCTTTCGGGATTTTTGCGCCGAGTTTAATATATTTTTCACCGTTTTTCAAGAAATCAACGATTTCTTCGAGTTCTTGTTTCTCTTCATCAATCCCCGCAACATCTTTGAACGTGATTTTGACTTTGCTGTCGAGCATAAGTTTTGCTTTGCTTTTTCCGAATGACATTGCCTGAGAACCGCCTGATTGGACTGTTTTGGCCATCAGGATAACGAATCCGACAATCAAAAGCAGTGGCAGGACAGTCGAAAGCACCGCAAAAATCTGTGAAGAATCACTCGGTTTTTTCACGTTTACATCGACCTTGTATTCTTCGAGTTTCGGCATAAGCGTCAAGTCGTTCAGCGGAACCATGACACGGTATTGCACGTGAGCGGTTTGCGGATGCTGGTTCAGAACCGTCGGTTCCGGTTTTACCTTGTCGCTTTTGGGCTTTGCAATCAGTGTGTCTTTGTCGATTTGAACGGATTCAATTTGACCGCTTTTCACTTTGTTCAAAAATTGTGAGTAAGAAATGTCCTGTGTGCTGGTTGTTTGGCCGGGGAAAAGCATTGAGCCCAGGCACAATATCAACAAAATCACAACAATCCAAATTCCTGTTGATTGGCTTTTATTCATTTTTCGTCCTCTATATTATTATTCTAAAATTATACCATTACTCATTATTCAACATTATAAGTCTTTTGTAAACTTATGTAAATTATAAACTAAAAATCATAAAGAATCTAATTCATTTAGCCGATATAAAAACCATAAGCAATAAGGGGTACGGCGTAAATGAGTCTTGGCATCACATTAAATACGAACAGAAATTATATCGATACAACATCTGTTAAGGAAGTTGCCAGACAAATCTTCCAAAACGCAGATTCAAAAAATTTCGATATTAATAACACTGTTGACCTTTCAAAATTCAGAAGACCTGAAGTCGGCATTGATTTGTACAGCCAACGCACAAACATCGACACTTCAAGACAGGTTGCCGTTAGAAATGCAGGTCTCGATATCAACTTGAACGAAAACTTCATCGCAAACGTTCAATACCTTAATGCACAAGCGGCTCAAGGTACAAACAAAGTTCAAAAAAACGTTGAAGGAAAATTGATTGCACCTGTTGCAGAAGGTGACAAGTCTGAAATCAGAAACGTTTTCAACCTTCCGGGAACTATTGAAACAGGAAAATCAAAAACTCTCGACAAAGACAAAAGAGGCTCAAACCCTTTCTCTTTCTATTCTATGAACTCTAGCAAAGGCAAAGAACAGCAAGAAAACAAAGAAATCAATATTTTTGCATAAACTAAAACCTAAATTCTTATTGCTTGATTTTCAGATGAGTGTTCAAAACTCATCTTTTTTATTGAATTAAGCCGAGAATAACGTTTTTATGGAGACTTTGCGACTGAGTCAAAAGAGCTGAACTTGTTCGCTGCAGAATCTGGTTTTTTACATAAACTGCTGACTCCATGGCAATATCAGAGTCCATAATGGTCGATTTTGAAGCGGTAAGATTTTCGCTTTTTATTATGTTCGATTGATAAACAGAGTCGAGCCTGTTCAACACGGCACCAAAGTCTGATGTTTTCGAGTTGATTTTTTCCAACAGTTCATCGATATTTGTTATTGATATTGTTGCTTCGTCAACCGTCGAAAGTTTTATGTTAATGCTTCCTATTAAAAAACCTGTGTCAACATTTATTGCCGAGTTTTCATCAGAATCGGGACCGACTTGAAGTCTGAAAATTGTGTCAGATTGAGGAGGAGTTGGCGGTTTTGGTTTTTGCCAGGCGAGTTTTGGCATTCCGCCTGCATCAAACCACCAATCTGTTTCGGACCAGCCTGCGTCTATGTACGTATAAGGATTCATGATTTCATCTGAATACAGTTCTCGCGTGTTTGTAACAATCGATCCGTTTAGAAGTTCGGATACTCCCAGTTTGGATACTTCGTAATTCCAAAAGCAGTTTTCTATATATGTGTTAAACATATTTCCAACAAGTGAACCACATAAAGATGAGCCGGTTACAGCTGATGAGGCGTATGAGTTTGACATATTAAGCATTGATGCTGCACCTACAATTCCCCCTATCAATACATCTCCGGTTGCTGAGCCATTTGCATAGCAGTTTTTAATTTCTCCCATTCCGGCTCCGGCTAACACTCCTACCATTTCGACACCAAAAACATTGCATTCTGCATAACTGTTTTTTATTTCTCCATAAAATGATCCGACAAGTCCTCCTACATATTTCCCTATTCCGTATGTTCCGATGATGCCTTTGGCATAACAATTTTCTACAGTAGTAAGGTCGCTAAAACCCGAGTTGCCTATCAGTCCGCCCACATTTTCTCTTCCTACAACAGAAGCATTTTCAACTCCGACATTTTTGAAAGTTGCATTATCGACGTTACCGAAAAGACCGACATCATCTTCAGAAGATCTATTTATTTTCAGATTGCTGATTTTGTATCCGTTGCCGTCAAAGGTTCCGGTGAAGGGATTCGCTTGTTTCCCGATGGGATCCCAGTTTGAATAACCCGAAAGATCGATGTCCCCCATCAGTATATATTTTCCTGAGAGGTTGTTTCTGACTTTGTCCAAATCATCGGCTGTCTTTATGACAGTGTAACCTGCTGCAATAGCTTGTTTTTCAGTAAGTTGGGTTATGTTTACTGACAAATTTGCGCTCGTGGTTGAAAAAGTTGATGAGATTGTTTTGATATATTCTTCTGCTTCCCCAAAAATGGCTTTTCCGTTGAAATTCGTTCCGTTCTTTATTTGATAAATCTGTTGCGTCAATTCGTCAACTTCGTTTTGCATCGCTGCTCTTGCTTCATCAGAGTAGACTCCGTTAGAAGCTTGTACAGAAAGGTCTCGCAGTCTGTTTAATATGTTTTTCATGTTGTCTAAAGAACCCGAGGCTGTATTAAGCAAAGAAATTCCATCTGAGACGTTTTTATTAGCCTGTTTTAATCCTCTGATTTGAGTGTTCATATTTGTGGCAACATAAAGGCCTGCCGCGTCATCAGAGGCAGAATTCACTTTGAAACCCGTGCTCATTCTTTCGAGAGCATTGTTAAGCAAGTTTGTCGCAGTGCTCAAATTTCTCTGAGTTTTTAGCACAGATGGGTTGTAGTTAACTGATATCGTCATTTATCCCTGTTCACGATTTTAGTAAAAAGGCAGTCCTTGCCTCATCTCATTATGTAATTAATAATGGGATTTTTAAACATGCCGAAAGTATAATAAATGTCATCCCAAAGTATATTCTTTAATTATTTTCCGAAAATCGTCAAAATTCCTATGATAAGGTTGCCGAGTGTGTCCCAAATGCTCATGGACGACCTCTATTTCAATTCAATGACAGTTGTTTTTCCGTATTTTGCGCTCAAGTCGTCTACGTGATGGATGAAATACATCAGCGGGTCAAGGTCTCGTTCATTCAGGTCCACAATCGCCCCCCAATCGGCTCTTCCGTGGTGAGCGGCAATCATTTTCGCTACGGTTTTGAAACCTTTTGTCATGCAGTTTGAAAATCCCCACTGTGAGTGAGTAAGCCATTCTTTTGAAAAGTCGTCGTCATATTCAATCAAGCCTGACTCTTCGTTGATTTTGTATTCGAAGATTTTTCCGAAATCGTGCAAAATGCAAGCCGCAAAAACTGAAGATTTATCTATATTTTTATGTAAATTTTTGATGAGACAATCTGCAATCTCCAAGCACTCAAAAGTGTGCTGAACCAACCCACCGAGGTAGTTGTGGTGCATAAGTCTGGCTGCAGGTGCGATTTTGAATTTTGCCTCGTATTCGAAAAGAAGTTCTGTCACATATTGCTTGAGTTCCTCGTCTTCGATTCGGTTTGCATATTCAACAACAGAAGAAAAGAGTTTTTCTCTTTCTTCTTCGTCAAGCCCGATTCTGGCTTCTTTAACCAATTCGAGGCTCGTGACGAGGCAGTTGTTATATTTTTCGTTATAAGAACCTGCGAGAATTTTCACGAGGTTTCCTGTTCTGAACATTTTGCTGTCCATCCTGTTGAGGGCTTCTTCCCACAAAATACAATTAAGCAAAGTTTCGTCGGAGAGGTTTTTCAGCTGCAGTTTGCCCATTTTAGTGCCTGCTTTTGTGTCGCCGATTGAGAAAATTACGATTTCATAAGTTTGTGATAAGTCCAACATAGATTTCCTTTCAGTAGTTATCTAATAAATTTTAGCATTAAAATAAAAGAAATGTTAAATAATCTTGCGTTTTGATGACAGGATGACGGTTTTATAATACAATTCTCATTAGTAAACTGAGATTCGGGGAGAATGGTTTTGATTAAGAAAGCAATGGTAATGGCTGCGGGAGTGGGTTCCAGACTGGACCCTCTTACTTGCGACCTTCCCAAGCCGCTGGTTCCGATTTTGAACAAGCCGGTGATGGATGTTTTGTTGGAAAAACTCAGCAAATTCGGGGTCAAAGACGTTATCGCCAATACACACTATCTTGCTGAACAGATCCAAAACAGATACAGCGAAAATTCGCCTGTGGATGTGAATTTCAGATATCTTCACGAAACACAACTCTCAGGAACGGCCGGCGGGGTCAAAAAATGTGAATTCTTCTTCAACGATGTTGATGATTTTCTTGTTTTGAGTTCGGACGGACTGCATGACGCGGATATTGAAAGAATCGTAAACTCTCACTATGAAAGCGGATGCATTGCTACGATGGCGATTGTGGCTGTTGAGCAAAAAGAAGTCCACAAATACGGCGTGGTTGTTCCGTCTTCGGCGCACGATGTGTCTGAGTTTCAGGAAAAACCTTCTGTTGAAGAGGCAAAAAGCAATTTTATCAACACGGGTATTTATGTTTTCAACAAAAGGATTTTTGATTTTATCCCTGAAGGGGTGACGTATGATTTTGCGAAAAACGTTTTCCCGAGCCTACTTGCGGCAGGTGAAAAAATCAACACTTACAGGATTTATGCTTACTGGTCAGACATCGGCACGATTGACCAATATATCGAGTCGAACAAAGACGCTCTCTCGAAGAAAGTCATGATTCCCGATTCAGGCGTTGTCCGAAAGTTAGATTCTGCTTATTGTCTGGGCAAAGACTGTGAAATCGGCGAAAACGTAAAGTTCAAGAACT
>CAZIVG010000114.1:0-5399 GCA_964542595.1 uncultured Muribaculaceae bacterium
ATAAACTATCAAGGAGCCGCATATCTTTCTTCGATTGCGCCTTTGAAAGTAGGTGCGGGGCTTGTGACATTGGCATCAACGGATATCGTTGTGAATAATATTGCTTCAATGACTCCTTGTTTGACGTTTTTACCGATAATTTCATATTCCGACAAATGTATAGCCGGTGCTGCTTTTTCTGAAATTCGCGACAAAATTAATGATTATACTGTTGTTTCAATCGGTTCAGGGCTTTCTGATTCTGTTTCAATTACAGAATTTGTTAAAGAATTTTTGCATTTTATGAGTAAATCAGAGATTAAAGTAGTTTTTGATGCTGATGCCATTAACGTAATCTCAAGGCTCAGCGAAATTAATTTACCCGAAAATTCTGTTATAACTCCGCATCCAAAAGAGCTTTCTCGCCTCTTGGGAGTTGATGTTGATGAAATTCAAAAGGATAGAGTCAGTGCTGCAATTACTGCAAGTGAAAGATTCGGCTGCACAACTGTTTTGAAGGGACAAAAAACGATTGTTTGTACAAAAAAATTGGAGATTTTTGAAAACACAACAGGGAATTCGGCTCTTGCGAAAGCAGGTAGCGGTGACGTTTTGACGGGTATGATTGCAGGGTTTGCCTCTCAGGGATTGGGGCTAGAAGATGCTTCCATTCTTGGGGTTTATTTGCACGGGAAGTGCGGCGACATTGCCGCAGAACGTTTGAGCGAATATTGTGTGCTGGCGCCGGATTTGATTGATAGTATTCCTGAGACAATCAGATCTTTAATTGGAGATGCTGAATAATCAATGAGAGCTTGTTTTATTCCGTATGAGGTTAATGAAGGGGTTTTTAATATGGATTTTGATGAGAAAATCCTTGATTATTCGATTGAAAATCAGTTGGAATTCCCGATTTTACGCTTTTACGGGTGGGCGCCGGCATGTGTTTCTCTCGGGCGTAATCAGAAAAATTTTTCTTTAAACGAATCTTTTTGCAAAAAGAATAATATCGGAGTTGTTCGTCGTTTGACAGGTGGGAGAGCGCTTTTGCACGAAAATGAAGTTACGTATTCTTTCGTTTGTCCTGTATCTTTTTTAAATAACGGTGCGTCTGTGATTCAATCATACAAGGAAATTTCAGGGGCGTTGGCTTTGGGCCTAAAAAAGCTTGGAATTTTTACTGAATTTCCTAACGAAAAAAGAGTTGAAACTAATTTTGATTATTGCATGTCGCTTGCGACGGGCGCTGATTTGAGTTTTAACGGGCGAAAAATTGTTGGCTCAGCCCAGTTTCGTAAGCAAAATTATATTTTACAGCACGGATCGATTCTTTTGGACTATGACACAGCGAAAATTGAAGAAATCTTTGACGAAAAAATCCAAACTGAAAAAATTGCGACGATGAAAGAAATAGATCCTCTCATATCAAAATTTATGCTCGTTGACGCCCTAAAAAAAGGCATGGGCGAGTTTTTTGATTTGGCTTTCAACGAAGAAATAGTTTTTCCGGTTTGACCGAATATTTTTATTCAGTGACCAAATCTGAACGGAGAATTTTTGCACCTCGAAGGTAAACGTGTTTTATCTCGTTTTGCTTTTTTTCTGTGTTTGCTACAATCAAAATGCGCAAACATTTTTTAAGGCTGGGTTCAACGTCTAATTCGTTCATGCATAGGAGCGGAACATACTGGATTTTGAAATTTCTGCGAACAAATTTTGCAGGAAATGCAGATTTGAGGTCTTTGGTCAATGTAAAAATTATGTGTGAAACATTTTCCATTTCGATTTCGTTCATTTGAACCATTTTTGAAAACAACTCAATCGTTGCTTCCTCGAGAAACGACTCCGTGTCTTCATCTACAGTGATTGCGCCGCGTATGCCTCTTGAGAACATATATTACTCCTTAATTAAATATTTGTCCGCTTTTGAGCTTGGCCCCGTTTGACCAAGCATAAGCTTCCATTTCGGGTTTTCCTTCAGGTTTCAATTTTTTTATTAATAATAAACCTTTTTTCGTGGCGACCGCAATCCCTTCTTGTGAAATTTTTACAATTTCGCCTGAAACAGCATTTTTTAAAGTGTCATTTTCTAAAACCTCTGTTGAAGTTATTTTCAGCGTTTTGTCTCCAAAAGTGGCTGTTGCACAAGGCCAAGTTGTCATTGAACGAACGTGATTGTGCAATTCTTCTGCCGTTTTTGACCAGTCGAGCGAAGAATCTTCTTTTTTGAATTTTTTTGCTATTGTTACGCCGTTTTCATCTTGTTTTTGAGGCTGGAGAGTCTTGCTGTATAAGCCTTTCAGTGTCGGATATATTATAAATGGTGCTTTGTCGCTGATTATTTTCATCAAATCAGCATCTGTCATTTCGGGTGTGATTTTGATTTTTTCTTGCTTACAAATGTCTCCTGCATCCAGCGCAAGAACAGTAATCATCGTTGTAACGCCTGTTTCTTCATCACCTTCATAAATCGCTCTTTGGATTGGATTTGCGCCTCTGTATTTCGGCAAAAGAGATGCGTGAAGGTTTACTGTTGCGACTTTTGGTATATCCAATACTTCTTGTGTCAAAATCTGACCGAATGCAAAAGTAACGAAAAAATCAGGGTTCAAATCTTTGAGTTTTTGTTTAAGTGTTTCGTCATTTTTTATTGATTCAGTTTGATAAACCTGAATATTGTGAGCGAGTGCAAACTCCTTGACGGGAGGAGGGGTGAGTTTTTTCCCTCTTCCACTTGGTCTGTCGGGCTGTGTAACAACAGCTTGAATATTTAAGTCATTGAAATTCAGAAGTTTTTGTATGCAATTGACTGCAATTTCAGGGGTTGCCATGTAAACTATGTTAATCAACTTTTTTACCCTCCGGAAGGACAGTTTCGCCGGGGTTTGATGGCAGTGACGAGAGTGCTTGTTCCAATTCAGGTTCTTCAACAAGTTTCTCTGAGTCAACAGGGGCCAATCCTTTTTCTGCAAGGATTCTGTCGGCTTCGAAGCGGTTTCTGCAGTGGTCAATGAACAAAACTCCGTCAAGATGGTCAAATTCGTGTTGAATTGCTCTTGCGAGGAGACTTCCGCCTGTGGCTTCCTTCACAAAGGACTTGCCGTTGAGACCCAGTGCCTTGACTGTGACGTCGGAATAACGTTTTACGTCAGTGTATGCCTCAGGAAAGCTCAAACAGCCCTCATAGCTGCTGCAGGCACCTGTTTTTTTTATTATTTTCGGGTTAATGAAAACCATCGGGTTCAGTTTTTCGTTACCTGTCGCAACATCAATTACGAAAATTCTCAAATTTTCTCCGATTTGTGGTGCTGCGAGACCGACTCCATTGTAGGCATACATTGTGTCAAGCAAGTCATAGACAACAGTCTGAATTTTTTTTGATATTTTTGAAACCTCTTTTGAGGGCTGCCTGAGCGTTTCGTTACCGTACGAGATTATTTTTTTTACTGACATTATTTTTTACCTTATATTTTATTCAATTAATTACAGTTTATCATAATCATTCATGTTATGGGCGTTGGCCATCGAGTTCTTTTCTGATATCTTCGACTGTTACATAATTTACTGGTGAATTTTCATCCTTTTGCAAGTAAACATCCTTGATTCCGGCTTGTACAATAAATCTTTTGCATAAAATGCAAATGAAATTGTGTCCGTAAATATACATCGTTGCGCCTTGACATCGGTCTTGACCTGCTTGGATAATTGCATTTTGTTCTGCGTGAATGCTGCGACATGTCTCATACATTGTGCCTGATGGGATATTGTTTTCGATTCGGTAACACTTGCCTATTTCATAGCAGGACGTTACTTTTGAAGGAGTTCCGTTGTATCCGGAGGCTTTGATTTTTTTGTCTTCGCCTACAATTACTGCACCTACTTTTGCTCTAAAGCAGTTTGAACGAGTAGCGCAGGTTTTTGCTATTTCTAAAAAGTATTCTGTCCACGGTTTAATCATTTTTTTATCCTTTATTGTCTGTTTTGGGTTTGCATCATATTTAAAAGTGTTTCGAGTTGTTTCTGAATTTCTTCCTGACTGGGTTCTGAAGCTGTGCCGCTGTTTGAACGGCTACTTCTGTCCGCACGGTTGTCAATTTCTCCGGAATGAGGATTCTTTCTGTAAGAACGTTCATTACTTCTGTTGGAGTTGCTTGATTTTGAACGTTCTTGATTCAGCATCATCGAAAGCGCTTCGAGTGTTTTTTCTATTTGCTGCTGTTTTTGTGACATAGCATTGAAATCGTAGTCATTGCCCTGTGAGAAAGATGCGCTGCCATCTTCGTTTATCCAGCCAATGACATTTCCTTTTCTGTCTTTAAATTCGAGCTTTCCTGTTACGACAATGCTTTGCACTTTTGCATCTCTTAAGACTTCATCACCGGGGCGTTTTTTTGATTTTTTGGTAATAATCGGAGCGCTCAAGATTGCAATGAATGAAACAATCAAAAGAGTAATGAGTGCTTCTGCGAGTGAAAAACCGAATATTTTTTTCATAAGAAATCCTTTTATTTCCAAACATTATATATATTTTATTTTTATTGAACTATAAAGTCAAAGTATTTTATAGCTTTAAATATTTTATCTTTTTGGCTGATTATGTGTTTATTACAAAAAAAATCCCAAAAAACCAACAAATAGAGGATAAAAAGTACTTGCCATTATTTCAAATTCAAATATAATAAGAAATGTAGATTAAAAAAAGGGGTTTAAATACTATGAACAAAGAAGAATTAGTACAAGAAGTTGCTAAAAAAGCAAAAGTTACACAAAAAGAAGCTGCAGATGTTGTTAACGCTTTGATGGATACAATTGAAAAAACTGTTGCTAAAGGTAAAAAAGTAACTTTGGTTGGCTTCGGTACTTTTGAATCTAGAAAAAGAGCTGCTAGAACAGGCCGTAACCCACAAACTGGTAAAGAAATCAAAATCGCTGCTAAAACAGTTCCTGCTTTCTCTGCCGGTAAAAAATTCAAAGAAGCTGTTGACGGTAAAGTAGCTGCTAAAAAATAGTTTTCTTAAGAAAGCAAAAAAAGACGGTTGTAATTAACCGTCTTTTTTTTTGTCAATTTTTTACTTTCATTTGTTTTTAATTATATGTGTAAAACTGTAGGTTTAATTATGGCGATTCCGAATTTAACAAGAAGCATTCTCCCGAAACTTTCAAAAGTTGGAAAGGAAAATATCCGATATATCAACGAAATGCCTGAAATGATTCTTTGTGCAGCAAGGCGGAATGGCGATAAATCTATCGTTCAGGTTGGAATGAATGAATGCGCAGCTGCAAGGATTATTGAAAACAAAGTAAATACAATTTTTACAGATGGCCTTTCAGGATGTAATTCTGTTGGGGTTGTTGCGAAAGCTGTTGACGGAAAGCCGATCGCGATTCTTTCTCATTACACTCCTTTGCCAGAGTCGAGA
>CAZIVG010000115.1:0-5348 GCA_964542595.1 uncultured Muribaculaceae bacterium
TGTTTAATGTGTTTTGGATATGTTCTAGAGTTTCATTCTGTTCGCACTCGTAGCCGACGAGTTTTCCGTTTTCGTCAATTTTTTGGTAAGTTACGCAAACTTTCCCATGCCCTGTTGCAAGTTCTTCTGCAAAGTTCTTTTCAATATCAATAAGGCCGCTGTCATCTTCGTTGTATTTCGGAATTCTTTTGTCGGTGAGTGAATCATAGGTGTTTTGTGCACCGACATTCATAAATGTTGATTGCATTAAAACATCGACCGCAGAACGTTCTCCGGGATCGTTGTATGTGTTTTGGATTCTTGCTCTTAAAATAGCATTTCTGTCAGGTTTGAGATTTACAAAAAGAGTTTTCCAGTTTTCCATTTTGTGTTCTGTGCCGAATTCGTTGAGCATCCAGATAGTATCAACGAGTCCTTGTGAAAGGTCGTCAACGTTGATTTTTTTTGAGACTGAAATTTTTTCTGATGAAAGCCCTTCTGCCATTCTGGCAAATTCGGCAGGCATTTTGTGTGCAAGATTGAATTCAATACTCGCGGCAGGGCATGTACTTGATTTTACATCCAAATCAGCGGAACTAATGTTTTTTCCCTGTTGTTTTTCTTCTGAAATGAGTTCGTTTTGAAGGGGCAATGGTACATCACCGAATTTTTGAGTAATTATGAAAGGATTGTTGATTCTTGAAATTACATCCTGGATAGTCTTTTGCGGCTCAAGGCCTTGAACCCTTTTTGTAGAAATTATTTTATGCAAATTTTCTAAAGTTGTTGAGTTGTCGTTTGAATTGTTATTCAAAAGTTTCCCTGTTTTTAAAAGGTTGTTTAGTTCTTTTTTTGAGTTTTTGTCAAGAACAGCGTTGATTTCGTTGTATTTGTTGTGTTCTTCTTTACCGCTTAAGGAGGTTCTTATTTGGTTTACTGCGCTGAAATTTTGTGCGCCTGAAAAACTCGGAGCATAAGTTTGTTGCTTCAAAGGATTCGATACGGGCATGCCAGTACCAAGGTTCACCCCGCAATTTTGAACAGTATTTTTTGCCTGTAATTGGGGCTTAAACGAGATATTTAAGTTGTTTGTAATTCCTAAATTTTGCACGTTCACTTCTACCTTTAGTTAAATTAAAAACTAAACAATTTAAAAATTGCTTTTTTTGCGGTAATTTATAAGTAATGTTAAGGACAGATTTAAATTTTGAAAATATAAAATATTTACCTGTGACAGAGAAAGATTTGATATTGGCTCTGGATAGACTGACGCGTTTTAAGCACCCCGAAATAAAGTATTACAGAGTCTTTTCAGAATTGTTAAGTAAATATATTCTCGAACCGAAATTGACGAAAAACTGCATAAAAGATTTGGATGTAGAAGTTCTTAAGAAATTAATCGAAAAAATCTGGAATGAATCAGTAAAGCTACTTGCCCCTGATGTAAAGTCTGATAAAGCTTTTAATAGGGCTCTGATTGATGAAATTCATTGTGTTTATAAGCTGTCTGACTCAATGAAAAGTTTTGTTGATTTAGATATTAATATCAATGGGGTTCTTTCTCTCGTGCAGAAAAATGTAACAACCCCGATTAATCTAAAAAGACTTCTTTTAACTGAAAAAGACTATTCGGATTTGAAAAAATCTCGCGAAAAATTTAATTTGTGTTTCCCTGTCGAAAAAGTTCTGGTTTGTGAAGGAATTACAGAAGAGATTCTTATGCCAAAATTCGCTGCAATGGCAGGATTTAACTTTGACAAAAACGGAGTCAAATTAATTAGTGCAGGTGGCAAAAATCAAGTTGCAAAACTTTATTGCGAATTGAAAGACGAGTTGAAGATCCCTATTTTTATTTTGCTTGACGCTGATGCGAAAGAAACCGCATTGCAAATCGACTCGGTTAAAAGGGCTTGTGACACGATTTATTTAATTGAGGCAGGCGAGTTTGAGGACATATTTTCTTTGAACCTCATAAAACGCACGATTAATAAGAGATTTAAAAACATTTGTGAGTGCTGTGTCGCGGATTTTAAAGGTAATCTGCCTATGACAAAGAAATTAGCTGATTTTTATAGAATCAATAATCTGGGTGATTATCAAAAAGCTGATTTTGCAAAACAAATCCACGAGAATTTGTCCTACGATACAGATTTAACCGATGAAATTCTTTTGATTATAAATAAAATTAAAGCCCCTTAAAAGTAAGAGGCTTTTTATTTTTAGTATTCGATATTTATTTGTGAGAACTGAACAATTTTGTTTTTTCCACGTTTTTTCGCGTTATACAAAGCGTGTTCAGAGTATCTTATCAGCGTGTTTGCATCTTCTTCAACGTTTTGAAGGAATGGGAATGATGCAATCCCGCCTGAAATTGTAATCGGGTGTCTTTCTTCTTCTCCGGCTGGGATGAATTCCATTTTTTCGATTTCTCTTCTGAATCTTTCTGCGAAAATGAACGCATTTTCTTCAGGAGTGTTCGGAAGGATTATGATGAACTCCTCATCACCGTAACGAGTCAGGATATCTTCTTTTCTGATGAAGCTTTTTAGCATTTCAGCGATTTTTTTCAAAAGCACGTCGCCCCAGTCATAGCCGTACATGTCGTTTACAACTTTGAAGAAGTCAATGTCCAAAAGCAGGCAAGAAACTTTTGTGTCATACCTTTTTGCACGTGAAATTTCAGCTTCAAGACGTTCGTGAAGGAATTTTCTGTTGTGAAGACCTGTCAACGCGTCGGTTGTGGAAACTTGTGTGATAGTTTCTTTGAGATCCTTAATTTTAAGCATGTTTTTTATTCTCAACTCGAGTTCTTTTTCGTTAAGCGGTTCTGTAACGAAATCGTAAGAATCGCCTCTTAGAATTACGTCTGAGTTGAATTTTTCAGCGATTACGATTGCAGGAGCACAAAGTTTTGTAATCATAGAAACCTCTTTAAGTTTAGCCTCAGAACAATTGAAAATAATCAATGAAGGGTTGAATTTCTGGGCTTCTTTGACTTCATCGATATTTTTGATTCTTACGTCATACTCTTCATTAGCGCAAATCATTGCAGAGAGCGCATCTGAGTTTTTATCAGTGAAAATCACAATATTTTTCATAACAATTTCCTTGTATTTTCTAAATTTACTTCTCATATAATAACAAATTTATTTACAAAAGTATATATTGTAAATAATATTACTTCATTTGCAGTATGCGAAAAACACCGATATTATATTATCATAATCATATTAGACTTTAGATTAGATTAATTGGGGAGATTTCAATTGGCAAGACCGGTTTACAAGCCAGAGGTCAGGTATGACTATAATTATACTCAGCAGAAGTATGCGAGCAACATTCGCCCGGCACAAAGAAGGATAAAAAAACAACCCAAAAGGCGTGTTCATCCTTTGGCATTTCTTTTCCAGATTGCTTTTGCTGCCTTATTCGTTTTGCAGGTCTCTCCCGTTTATATGAATCAAATTACAAGGCCTTTATTTCTTAAATCTGAAAAATATCCGGATGTTAAAGTTGATATGAATATCGTTTCAAGTCCGACTTCCACATATCTTTCAAATGACCGTTTCTTAGGCGTTAATTTTTTAAGCGGCACTGAATCCAAAAAACCTCAAATGCAATCTCTGTATGAGACTTACCACATGTCTGATCTGGAAAACAATTTGAAGGCAATGGCTGCTTCTCATCCTGCGCTTAAGCCTTCGATTTATGTTTGGGATTATGAATCAGGCAAGCATGCCGATTTGAACGCAGAAGATGTTTATCCTACTGCGAGCATTATTAAAATTCCTGTTTTGATTCAAGCTTTTAAGGCAATTGAGTCAGGAATGATAAAGCTGGAAGACAAAATTTCAATGACTGATTATTACAAGTCGGAAGGTTCAGGAAGTCTTCAATTCAAAGGGGTGAAAGCTGTTTATACTGTGGATGAACTCGCCAGAGTTATGATTACGGAATCAGATAATTCCGCTACAAACATTTTAATGGATGCAACCGGCGGTATGAACGCAATGAATCAGTCTTTGCGTAAATGGGGAATGAGCGAAACACGCCTTAATGATTGGCTTCCTGATTTGAGCGGCACAAACGTTACAACTTCGAAAGAAATGGCTACGATGCTCTACAATATCGACAACCCGAATTTCCTCACTCTTGCTTCAAGGGAGAAAATGATTGATTACATGAGCCACGTACACAACAACAGGCTCGTTCAGGCCGGGTTGCCGCCAGAGGCGATTTTTATACACAAGACAGGTGACATCGGTAAGATGCTCGGAGATGCTGGAATTGTTTACACTCCAAACGGCAAAAAGTACATTGTTGTAATGCTTGTCAACAGACCTTACAATTCTCCTGAAGGCAAGGATTTTATTGTTTCGGCTTCTTCAATGATTTACAGCTACATGGTGAATACGAATTTGTAATTTTAAGTTGATATTGAATTGTACTTATATTATAGTTTTAGATATAGTAAATTTTGACAAAATGAAAAGTGGAGAAAAAAATGACTCATCAAATAATTAAAGTGGCATGGGATTTGAACGAAAACTCAGAAAATCGTTACCAATTAGTATATGAAATTGCTGAATTGGCTAAAAAATTGGTAGATGAATACCAAATGAAAAAACCTAAAGATGAGTTGGGTTACGATGATTTCGGCTTTGATAATTCAATCAAAAAAGAAAATCCTGTCGAGCACGCGATTATGGTAAAAGCTTCTGAATCCGACGAAAGCAGATTAGTAGGGTAGTGCCGATATATTTTGAATAAAAAGCTCTCTTTATTAAGAGGGCTTTTTTAATGCTTATTTTTTTTAACAAAAAAACACACAACCCGAAAGTTGTGCGCTTTTTATACCAAGTTTGTTAACTATTTTGCCAACAATTTGTTAACAGCAAGAGTCAATCTTGATTTTTTTCTTGCAGCAGTGTTTTTGTGCAAAACACCTTTTGAAACTGCTTTGTCACACAATTTGTATGCGTGGCTCATAGCCGGTTTCAATTCTGCTTCATTTTTGGCTTGTGCTAATTCAAGAGTTTTTCTAACTGCAGTTTTGATTTCAGATTTAACAGCAACGTTTTTCAATCTGTTTCTTTCTGCAACGAGTACTCTCTTTTTAGACGATTTAATATTAGCCATTTTGGTTTTCCTTTCATTCGCTTTTACATCGGGTGTAGTTTTGTTACCGCACCCCCCCGTAAAATCTGCAATGAGGTTTGGTGAGTATTCTTATTATAATTCAACAATATTTGATTACAATAGGCAAAAAAAATCCCTTTCGAAAAAGGGATTTTCTAATTTATTTTCAACCGTTATTTTTGAAGGAACGGAGGAATATCGATTATACTCATCAAGTCTGATTGAGATTT
>CAZIVG010000116.1:0-5329 GCA_964542595.1 uncultured Muribaculaceae bacterium
TGTAAATATTCTGTGTCCAAAGAAACGCCGTTGGCTTCCATTTGCGCCAGAACGATTGCGGTCGGAGTTTCTATATCGTAAAGGAGTTTTTTGCCGTCTTCGTCGAGTTTTTCGCACCAGAACCTTGTCAATTCCAGTGTCACAAACGCGTCGTCACAGGCGTAATCTGAAGCTTCTTCAATCGACACGTCGTCCATTGTAATCTGATTTTTCCCCTTGCCGATAAGTTCTTCGATTTCTGTCATAAAGAAATCGAGGTTTTCGGCTGCTTGGATTTTCAGCCCGTGCTTTCTTCCGGGGTCGTTTACATAGCTTGCGAGCATCGTGTCAAAAGCCACCCCGTGGATGTTTATGTCGTATTTTCGAAGCGCGTTGATTTCATATTTTGCGTTTTGGAAAGTCTTGAAAACCGTTTTATCCTCGAGAATCGGCTTGAGTTTTTCAAGCACAAACTCCATTTCCAACTGGTCTCCAACTTTGTGGAAAACGGGAATATAAAAGGATTTTGTCGCTCCTTTTTCGCCAGTGAGGACTATTTTTCCTTCTTTTGCTTTAATTTCAGGGTTAAACGCAATTGAAATCCCCACCAAATCAGCCTCGAGGGCGTTTACTGATGTTGTTTCCGTGTCCACCGCGAAGAGTGTATGTTTTTTTAACTCCTCAAGGAATTCTTCAAAATCTTCTTCGTTTGTAATGCATTTTGACTCGTTGTGGAGTTTGTTTTCGGGTTTTTCTGCCGCCTGAGAAAACAATCCGAGCTGCGGACTTGATTGAGCAAACAACCCGAGCTGTGCCTGTTGAGGCGCCGCTTCTTGCTGTTTTGCTTCTTTGATTTCGTCGTTTTTTTCTTCTGTATCAACGCTTTTGAGGCTCACAAAGTCAATAAGCTTTCTATCCAAGAGTTCTTGTTTTTTTAACTCGGCAGAATCGGCAGAAAGATTGTCTTTCGAGGCTAATGTACAGACGGTAAAGGGTCTCAAGATATCAGGAAGGTTTTTCAAAAAGCTGAAAAACTGAACCCTTTTCAAAAACGCCTCAACCTCTCTAACGTCGGGCATGTCGAGTTTTGTTTTTTCGAAGTCAAAATTTATATCCACGTCGCATTTAATCGTTGCCAAGAAGTAGCTTAAACGCGCCATATCAACGCCGTTTGCGAGTTTTTCTTTGAGTGATTTACCCTCGACGTCGTCGATGTTTGCAAGGACATTGTCGAGTGTTTGGAATCTGTCAAGCAGCTTCACTGCTGTCTTTTCTCCGATTCCTCTGATACCGGGGATGTTGTCTGATGTGTCGCCGCGAAGTGCTTTGTAATCAATTACTTGATCAGGGTAAACACCGAGTTTGTTATAGACGCGGCTCCAGTTGTAGTCTATCAATTCGCCTTTTGATGGAATCAAAACGCTGATTGAGCCTTCTTTGTCGATGAGTTGGAATGCATCTTGGTCGCCGGTCAGGATTATTGTTCTATGACCTAGTGAGGACGCGTTTTTTGCGATGGTGCCGATGACGTCGTCTGCCTCGAAGCCTTCCTTTGTGTATATCGGGATGTTGAAAGCTTTTAGCCCTTCCATTATTAATCCCATCTGGCTTTGGAGGTTGTCAGGCATGGATTCTCTGTTCGCTTTGTATTCTTCGTATTTTTCGACTCTGAATGTTTGGTGGCCGACATCGAAGGCTACGCATATGCAGTCGGGGTTGATTCTTTGGTTTTTTAAAAGGTCAAAAATTGCTTTGAAAAATCCGAAAACCGCCCATGTCGGTTCTTTGTCAGAAGTCTTCATGCCTGTTCGTTCCAAAGCAAAATAGCTTCGAAACGCGAGTGCGTGACCGTCAATTAAAATCAGTGTTTTTTTCTCATTCATAAAAATTCATTCCACCCCTGTTATTTTCTTAATTTTACCATGCCCATGGCAATTTTTGTGTGCCGAATGTTTTTATATATATAAGGGGAACTATAATTTAATTTGGGGAAAGGAAAATGGGAGAACAAGCATTTACTTCGGTTGTTTCGCAGCCAATCAGTGCCGTCAGGGCGATAAATTACAATGCGGATTACAAAAAACAGGCTGCATTGGAAAATTCAAAAGCCACTACACAGCGCCTTTTTGAGAGCGTTGAGGCTTATCATGAGCGTATGAACCAGTTTCAACTTGAGCGGAAAAAGCGTATTGAGGCTGACAATACTGCGACGGCTGAAAAACTCTTCAAAGAGGCGCAAAGCCTTGCATTGAGTGCGGGAAACGATCCGTCAAAGCTTGCAAAATGCGATGACATTCTGGCTTCGCTCTTTAGATTTAACAGTTTTAATAAGTTAAACAAAAACTTTGACGACGGTCTTTATCTTGCCAAAAAGCAAGAGCGGGTGGTCGAAAACAAGCTTTACAAAATAAAACAGGGCAGTGACGACGGCTCTCGAGAGTCCTCGAATCCGATGCTTTATGACGGCACGTTTCAGGGGCAAGGACAGCGGAATTTTCTCTGTTGATGACCTTTATCTGATGACGCCATACAGGTCGTAATCATCACAGGCAGTGATTTTTACGGTTTCTATGTCTCCGGGGACGACGAGTTTTTCTGTGTCGATATATACCATTCCGTCAACTTCGGGTGCGTCTCTGTAGCCACGGGCAATCACAGCACCGTCTTTGGTTACAGCTTCAATGATGCAAGGGATTTCTCTTCCTACAAAAGATTCGTTGATTTCTCTTGAAATTTTTTGTTGAAGTTTCATTAGTTTGTTTTTGCGCTGTTTTTTTACTCTGGCCGGGATTTGGTCAGGAAGCGAGTAAGCGTAAGTATTTTTCTCTTTTGAAAACTCGAAAGCGCCCATTTTGTCGAATTTTGCTTCTTTTACAAATTCGTAAAGGTCGTCGAACATTTCTCGGGTTTCGCCCGGGTAGCCTACGATGAAGGTTGTTCGGACTGCAACATCTTTGATTTTTGAGCGGAGTTTTTTCAAAAATTTACGATAGTCCATTATCGGACGTCGCATTGCTTTTAAAACGTCGCTGTGAGAGTGTTGGAGCGGGATATCGACGTATTTTACGACTTTTTCGCATTGTGCAAACGCATCCATCAATTCGTCATCGAACATTGATGGGTAAGTGTACATAACCCTTATCCAGTCGATGTTTTCGACTTTGTTGAGTTCTCTCAAAAGTTTTGCGAGTGACGGCTTTTTGTAAAGGTCAATTCCGTAGCCGGTTGTGTCTTGGGCAATCAGGACGATTTCTGAGACGCCCTTTTCGCCGAGCATTTTTGCTTCGTTGACGATGTTTTCAATCGGTCGTGATTTGTATGGGCCTCGAAGTTGCGGGATTATGCAGTATCCGCATTTGTAGTTGCAGCCGTCAGCGATTTTTATATAAGAACTCGAGCCGACAGTGATTTGCTGGCGTTGGGCGTTTTCCGGATAATTATAAATCGGGTTTTCAGCAATTTTGCAGAGGTAGTCACTTTCTGATTTTGCTGCAGTTTTTACTGCTTCAACGATTTGTTCAAGGTCAGTTGTGCCAAGCATTGCGACCGCTTCAGGCACTGCTTTTTTTAATTCTTTTTTATGTTTTTGAGGCAAACAGCCTGTGATGATAAGCTTTTTTCCGCTTTGCGCAACTTCAAGAATTGATTGTACGGATTCTTGTTCCGCATCGTGGATGAACGAGCAGGTGTTGACGATTACGATGTCGGCTTCTTCATCGTTGAGGGTAATGTCCATGCCTGCTTGAGTCAGCATTCCGAGCATAAGCTCTGAGTCCACGAGGTTTTTTGCGCATCCGTGGTTGATTAGTGCGATTTTGTGTTTTTTAGATTTGTTCATTTTTTTAGTTTATACCAAAAATGCGGGTTTGATAATATTTATTATGTAAAAACTGTTTATTTTGTGAGGCATAAGATATTTACTTTTTCGTTCCGACTCACTCCGCTTCGCTCGTGTCGCAGTCTCTCCAAAGCAAACATCTTACACCTCTAAGTTTTTGATTTTAAAAGGTGATTAGATTTCTTTTTTCGACGCCTATGACACGTTAGTGAATCGAGCTAGAAAAAAGAAATTTAATTGACTTTTACTTTTGCTTTGTTTTTAACCGTTTTTTACATAGTAAATATTATCAACATGTTAACTTGTTTGAAAAAAATACTGGTTATTGTATTATAAAGTTACAACATTAGAGGGGAAACTAAATTGTCTATTGTATTGGATAACAAACAGTGCTTGATAGCGGGTGACGGCGAATTGCCGGTAGCTATGGCAGAGTCGGCACAGAAAAACGGTTTTGAAGTGGTTGCGATTTCTTTGTCGTCTGACAACAGAAACAGACTCAAAAAATATTGCTCAAAGGTCTATAACTTTGGACCCGGCGAAGTTATGAAGATTAAAAAAACTCTCGCTGATGAGAAAATCACTCAATTGACATTCATTGGAAAAGTCCACAAAGGCTTGCTTTTGAGACGTCCGAAACTGGATATGGAAGCCCTAAGACTCGTGAAAGAAGCCCAAAGACTCAACGATGACGCGGTTATGCTGATTCTCGTTGACCAGCTTGAACAAATGGGTATCAGAGTCCTTGACCAAACGATTTTCATTAAAAATCTGATGTCTCCTCCTGGAATTCTCGGGGTTCATGAACCTGATGAAGAACAGTCCTGAGACGTCGAATACGGCTATTGGCTTGCAAAAGAAATGGGCAAACTCGACGTCGGGCAGTCTGTTGTTATCAAAAACAAAATGATTATGGCTGTTGAAGCTATCGAAGGCACAGACAAATGCATCGAGCGTGGCTGTAAACTCGGCGGAAAAGGTATAACCGTTGTTAAGGTTAGTAAGCCCACTCAAGACAAGCGTTTTGATATTCCTGCAATCGGTTTGAATACCCTGAAAACAATGCAGCGATACGGTGCAAAAATCCTCGCTATTGAAGCGAATGAGACGATTATTGTTGACCAGAAAAAAGTGGTTGAGTTTGCGAATAAACACAACATTATTTTGATGGCGATTTAATTTAACACTTACCCCAAAACTTTCTGTGAAAGGGTTTTTAAGAATTATGACGAAGAAGAAATTATTTATCGTTACCGGTGAGCTTTCAGGTGACAGGCATGCCTGCGAAGTTGTGAAATATCTGCTCGAATCCCGTCAGGATGTCGAAGTTGAAGCTATTGGCGGAGAAAACCTGAAAAAACTCGGGATAAAACTTTTTGCGGACCATTCAAAAGACAAAATGTCTGCGGTCGGATTGACTCCAAAGATTCTTTTTGACCATTTGACTCTAGGGAAAAGGGTTGTGGACTATATCACGAAAGAATATAAGCCCGATATCGTTTTGCTGATTGA
>CAZIVG010000117.1:0-5298 GCA_964542595.1 uncultured Muribaculaceae bacterium
CCTTTGAATGTATTGATGGAATACGATTCACACATTTTCCGCCAACACGTGTTGATATTATTATATTATCCAACTTTCCTACATTGATATTAGGTGGTGGCGCTTTGATTTGCTATATATCTTTTTTCTTATTTCAAAACAAAAACAAACTTTAAAAGCTTCCGTAAGGGAGCTTTTTTTCATGAGTGTGTCGAATTATCTCTGAGCTTGCGATAAACTTGCAAAATGGACTCTAACAGAATTTTTTGGCTGTTTTTTAAATCACAAATCTATAAAAATGTAACAAAAATATTAAACAAAACCAAAGTTCGTGATAAGCTTTTTCAGAAATGAAATGTTCAAGTTATAGCATCTATTCAAATCTCAAATCACCAAGTTTTAAAGGCTTGGTCTTGAAAGATGGATCTAAAAAGTTTTTAGACAAAAAACCTGTAGAGGAGTTAAGTTCACTGCTCGATGCGGGTGAAGACATGCGTAATTATAAATATACAGACCTAATCATTGAAGATGATTGCCTTGCTATAAAATTCAAAAACACATCGAATCCCGAATATCCGACAAAACAGCCGCTTTATACGGATTTTTATGTTCACGATCCATTGCTTCGAGACACAAATCAAAATTTTGCACAAATATGGTGTAACGAAGATAAAAAACCAAGTATATGGAAACGCTTGTTTGTACCGTTAAAATTTTCAACTGATACCACAAGATACTACAGAACTGCTGATATGATGGACGGATACCGTGATGGTCTTGAACGCTCAATAGAAGTCGTAAAACATCTTGAATCACAAATAGCCAGAGAGGAAAAAAACATACCCTTAGAACCGGGGCATTGGTTGACGAAATCCTCTCACAACAGAGTGAAAGCAGAGGGTTTAATCTAACTGAAAAGCCAAAAATAGTGTTGTCAATGATTAGACAAAACCCAAAGATTGCAGAACCGTTGTTCAATGCGGCTCATGAAATGAAAGATTATAAATACGTAACCTATAACATCGATTTAGTAAATGAAATAAAATTCAGAAACATACAAAACAAAGAATATCCTACAGACAAAATTCTGTCGCCCAAGATTTTTAACGAAATTGATTATCGTAACCGAAGACTGGGATGCGATCCCGACAGATACTGGAAATTGCAATGCCAAAGCGTGAAAAACCAAAGAGGCAATATGGATGCGGACATCCCTATAAAGTTTAATTCTGAAAGACAAGAAATTAAAAAACGCTATCAAATGGAAGCAATGAAAGAAAGACCAATGTTTGAAACACAAAGGCTGTTGGAAATAACAAAGCACCTTGAACATCAAATTGCAAGGGAAGAATCAGGCATACCTTTTGATAAAGATGCAATTACAGAAGCTCTTTTATCAAAATTTGGTGAGTAATTACAATAACTATAGTTATTTTTGTCATAATTTTTCTCCAACACTTTTATGCTAAAGTTAGAATATGCAAAAGTTTAAAGAATCGCAAGAAGACTGGGAGAGTTATTCCGCCGCAAAAGGAGGAATTATTGCCCTTTCGCATTCGATGGCAGCAAGCTTAAAAGGCAAGGTTCGCGTTAATTGCATATCTCCGGGATGGATTGATACTGTAAGTTCTGAATTCAGCGAAGCCGACAAAAAACAACATCTTGTCGAACGAGTTGGAAAGCCAAAAGACATTGCAAAAGCCGTTATGTTTTTATGCAGTGATGACGCGGGTTTCATTACGGGCAAAAACATCATAATTGATGGAGGAATGAGCAAATTAATGGTTTATCATAACGATTATGGATGGGAATATAAAGGGTAATTTTTTCCCAAGCCTACAGCAATTTAATTGCTTTTATATCGCCCATCCCTAGGTCAAGAAGATAGACATTCTTGAATGACGATGAGAATGTGTGAGAATTTATTTTATTTGAAAAATTGACACAACTTCCAAGCCTGCTGCCGACTGAAACCACCAAAAGGTTGCATTCGTCGCACTTTGTTTTGTAAGCGGTATATTTCTTGTTTTTGCTATTGATTGTTTCTTGAAGCTCCTCAAAGGGATCCTCTTTGCACATTCCTTGGTTATTAACATGGTGCGAAGTATGTGGCTCGTACATTCTGTCGTATGTAATGGTAAGCACATGTGGACCAATTTCTATCGATTCTTTTTTAAGCCCCAAAGCGGGAATGTCTTCTTTAGAAATCGCCGCCAAAATGGCATCTTTTATTTTCTTTTTCGATACCTCTAAACGTTCGAAACCGGGATTATAAATATAATCAAGATATTCTTTTTTATTTCTGTAATTCCATTTTCTCTCATCCCAAATATCTATAACTAAAGATAAAGCTATACCTTTTTCTTTTTTAAAATGTTGACAAACTTGCTTGGCAATGGTCTGCAATGTTGAGGTGGCATTAAATTTGTCTGTTTTAATAAATAATTCTGTTATCTCTAACCCAATTATTTTTCCAGTGGATGTTTCAAAGATAAAGTCGGGGCTTTCTGCTAATTTTTCCTTTGTTGTATTATTTTTATCAAGCCATTTTTTACCTTCGGGTGTTTGTTTAAAAAAATCTAAGTAAGTAGATTCAAAACCCTTTTGGCTATCCTCTTAAATGATAAGTTTTCCGCTTTTGAATGAAAGATTCGTCATACATACCCTGTCTTTAAAACGATTTGGCTAACTGATAATTTACACTGTTTGATAGTGATTTGGCAAGGTTTTATTTTGTTGAAAGCAAAGAAAATTTCGGAAATATAGAAAAAACGACTTAGAATAAATGGAATTTTTGACAATTTTAGAATTCTCATAATTCCAACGGCGGATGTTTTTTCATCTTTTTTTGTTTAAATATAATTTGTTACAAGAAAAAGGAGTCAACAATGAATTATTCGAATATCAAACTTCAAGGACTTGACCATAAAGGTGAGGAAAAAACTTATGAATTGTCCGACTTTAAAGGAGAAAAGATTGTTTTGTATTTTTATCCGAAAGATAACACTCCCGGCTGCACACAAGAGGCCTGTGATTTCAGAGACAACTTTAATCGGTTGATTGGTATGGCTCAGGTTATTGGAGTCAGCCCGGATGACATAAAAAGCCACAAGAAATTTCGAGAAAAACAAGATTTGAATTTTATTTTGTTGTCTGACACTGATCACGAACTCGCGGAGTCATTCGGAGTGTGGCAAGAAAAAGCAATGTACGGGAAAAAATATATGGGAATCGTCCGTTCTACTTTCATACTGGACAAAGAAGGTAAAATCGAAAAAGAATGGAGAAACGTAAAGGTTTCCGGACATGTTGACGAGGTATTGGATTATCTTGGCTGAAAATCTTGAATGGTATAAAACACTTACAAAACCGTTTTTGACGCCTCCTGATTGGGTTTTTGGCCCTGTTTGGACGGTTTTGTATATGATGATTTTTGTGTCTCTTGTTTTGTTTCTGAAAACAGGAGACTTCGCCCAAAAACTTTTACCTTTGAGTTTTTTTGTTGTCCAACTTTTGTTGAATTTTGCTTGGTCACCGTTGTTTTTTGGATTGCACAAAATAAAGGCGGCTTTTTTTGTTATTTGTCTTTTGTGGATTTTTATACTTGCCACAATCACAAGCTTTTTCCCTCATTCAAAACTCGCCGCAATTCTTTTGGTCCCCTATTTTTTGTGGGTAACATTTGCGACATATCTCAATTTTGAATTGATGAGACTCAACTCTTAACGTTAATGGTTAATTATAGCTGATGGTAATCTGAATTTATCTCGGATTCAGGTTCTCTCATTTTAGAATCTATGATGCAAGAATAGTTTTCAATCGGCAAAAACAGATAAACATCTTTTGTCTCGAAAGGGGCGAGGGTTGCTGTATCAACAATATTCTTGCTGATTTTCGAAAACTCTTTTTTCAAGAGTCTTTTTGAGAAATATTCCTCGGTTTTTTGTTGAGGATAAACCCCGATTAATCCTGCACCTGCGATGACTGCACCTGCAGAAGCCAAAATGTAAATCAAGCTTTTGTGGGCTTTTGCGATTTTCCCTTCTCCGACATCCTCATTGTAACTATCGACAGCAATCTGCTTAGGAACGGTCATAAGTTCTTTAAAACTCAACCCCGACTTCAAAACACCGTTAACATTGTCTCTGAACGAAGAATTCACGGGAATTGTGATATCTAGAGTGTTTGAAGTTATGTTGGTGATTGTTGTTTGAAACAATTTGTAATCATTTTTTAAGTCACTTTTCAAAACGACTTCCGCCGCCGAGGCAGAAACATGTTCAGGATTGCAAGCCCAGCCTGTTGTGTCAACAGGAATGGCGAAAACAGCTTGACTAAGAGACAAAAATATTAATACTAGAGAAAAAACTTTTTTCATAATATAATTTTACTTCAAAAACCATTATTTGTATAATAGAAAATTAAAAAAAAGGAGTCTGGCATCATAAATCCGTTTCTTGTATCTATGGCTGTGTTTTTGAGAATTTTCTCAAACTCACTGGGAAATGTTTATCAAAAGCGCCTGTCCAATAAAGGCAGCAGCCCTTATATCATCAACACTGCGACTTATCTGTTCTTGAGTTTTTGCTGCATTCCTCTTTTGATGAAGGCGGGTTTGGAAAGAACTGATCTTATATTCTGGGGTTACGCTTTACTCGTGGGCTTTTTGGGTGCGGTCGGAAACTGTTTTTTAATAAAAGCACTTGAACGAGGCGAACTCTCTGTTCTTGCACCGATAAACTCTTATAAGGCTGTTATCGCGCTGATTTTAGGAGCGCTTTTTTTAAAAGAAATGCCCGGGATCGCAGGGATTGCAGGCATGATTTTAATATTTTTGGGCAGCTTCTTTGTTCTCAGCGGCACGAAAGAAGGTTTTTCTTTAGAACTTTTGAAAAGAAAAGACTTGCAATATCGTTTTTTGGCAATGCTTTTCACTGCCACCGAGGCAATTTTTATAAAAAAACTGATTCTTCTTTCCTGCATATTTTCAACTTTTGTTGTTTGGTGCATTTTTGGAGCGTTGTTTTCTATCTTGATTCTTTTGTTCAAAAGAATCAATTACAGAAAAGAAGCAGCAATTTTGAAAACAAGATATGCGGTTTTTTACATAAATCTTTTCATTTGTGCAGGAGTGATGCAATATACGACGAATTTTGTTTTTGAACACATGAATGTTGCTTATGCACTGGCGTTGTTCCAACTTTCTTCGATATCAGGAATTTTGTTCGGATACAAGGTTTTTGCTGAAAAAAATATAATTAAAAAACTCATCGTCTCAGTCATAATGATTGCGGGTTCGCTGTTGATTATTCTTTTTAA
>CAZIVG010000118.1:0-5282 GCA_964542595.1 uncultured Muribaculaceae bacterium
GAAAACTGCTCCATCGCGTGGACAAGGGTTTCGATTTTTTTAATCTTTATTTCATCCCAATTTCTGTAATCATCGCCTTTTGTTCCGTAAGTCAATACCCTGATAGTGTTTTTTGTATTTTTTAAAGGCAAATACTCGTGTCCGATAAGTTTTCCGCCTTCTGCAAAAAACGCAATCGGAGGGACTTTCGGGTCGGGTGCGATGCTCAAAATCGGGCGTCTCTCAACGACGATTATGCTCAACCTCGCTGGGAACCACAGACGTTTTATATAAACTTCTTTAATCGGAGCGAGTTTTTCGATTTCTTTTTCAATTTTGCTCGTGTTAAAAAGATAAATCGGCTTTTGTGGAACGGGATATTGCCTCAAAACCGCCAGAATTCTGTATGTCGGGGTGATTGAATTCCCCACAATCATCAAAGTATTGTTGCTTGCGGAAGAAAAAATATTCTTGTTCAAATACCACTGAGGCAGTTTGTAAACCTTGTAAGCCGCAAAAATCAGCAACAAAAACATAAGCAAACGAACCCAGCAGCGCACCCATTTCAACTTTTGCTGGCTGCGCCTTACGTTTCTTTGCATCTGGTTAATCTTAACCCTGCGTTCGATATTCAGATTGTCATTGTTTTTACGTTTTTGCATATCTTTTATACTGTGGATTGACGCGCTTTTGGCCCTGTTATTGCTTTAAGGAAGCACCATTGAGAACGATTTGGACAAGATTGTCGTAAGTTATTCCCATTGCAGCGGATTGTGCCGGAAGGTCGCTAAGGTCAGTCATTCCGGGGCTTGTGTTGATTTCCAAAACAAAAGCCTCACCCTCTTTTTCCGATTCATCGATTTCGACCATGAAATCCACTCTGCTGACGCCTTTGCAGTCGCAAGCGTTGAAAGCATTGATGGCGATTTTTTTAACTTTTTCTGTCATTTCAGGTGACAAGTCCGCCGGCAAAATGAATTCCGTCATTCCTGCCGTGTATTTTGCCTCAAAATCGTACCATTCTGTTTTTGTTCTGAATCCCAAAATCTCAGTCGCAAAAATCGCACCCTTTGTGCCTGTGATTTCGCCTGTTGTGTCTTCTAAAACGCCTACTGTGAGGCTTTTTCCCGTGACATATTCCTCGACCATAATGTCTTGACCGCACTCAGCCGATTTTTTGAAACATTCGGCCATTTCTTCGGGCGTGTTTACTTTGAACATACCGATGCTTGAGCCTTCGCAAACGGGTTTTAGCATAAGAGGGTATTTTAAGCCTTTAATTTTGTCCTCAAAAGCCTCGTCTTTCTTGACTAAGACCGATTTAATCAAAGGGATTCCCGCTTCTTTTAGGATGTTTTTTGTATATTCTTTGTTCATGCAAACGGAACTGGCCATAACCCCGCAACCCGTGTAGGGAACGCCCATTACCTCGAGCATACCCTGCAAACATCCGTCCTCGCCGAATTTTCCGTGCATTGCGTTGTAAACGTATTCGAAACAGCCTTCCCTGAGGGTTTTTGCAACGTTTTCATCAACTTCGATAAGTTGTGCATTTTCGTATCCGAGCCTTTGTAAAGACGCGAAAACGTTTCTGCCGGAGCGTCTTGAGACTTCTGCCTCGCTCGAAGGGCCGCCCATAAGAACTGCTATTTTTGATTTTGTATCGACTATTTTTTTAATATCGTATCCCATAACTCTTCTTCTTCTCTGCTTTTCACCCCGATGAACTTAACCTCGGGTACAAGTTCAATCGTGTATTTTTCTTTTACACTATTATACATTTTATTCATAAGATGTGAAACATCTGTTGACGTTGCGTCTTCGGCGTTTATGATGAAATTTGCGTGACCGAGCCAAACCTGTGCCCCGCCCTCTTTCAAGCCTTTTACCCCTGCTTTTTCAAGCAGCCTCCCCGCCGAATCGTTCGGTGGGTTTTTGAAAACGCTCCCCGCGTTTGGCAACGCGAGTTTCGGCTGTTTGCCTTTTCGAAACTCCAAATTTCGTTCCATCAAGCCGCTGACTTCCTCTTTCGGCATTGGGCGAAGTTCGAACTTTGCGTCAAGCAGGACATAGTTTTTCTCCTGCAAAATCGATTTTCTGTAGCCGAATTTCATCTCTTCTCTGTTAAGTTCGACAATTTTCTTTTCGTCCGTGTCAAAAACACGGCAAGTCAAAAATGTGTCCGAAACCGCCTGAGAATGCGCTGATGCGTTCATGTATGCCGCGCCGCCGACAGAGCCGGGGAAGCCTATCATAAATTCGAGTCCGCTCAAAGCCGCTTTTTCGGCTTCGCGCGCAAGCATCGGGACTTTTACGCCGCAATCGACCGTGAGAATGTTTTTGTTGAATTCGAAGCTGTTCATTTTTGATGTCAAAACAACGTCTGCGTCAACGCCTTGAGAAGAAATCAAAACGTTTGAACAACCGCCCAAAACAATCGGATTATCAAGGGTTTTCAATAGTTCGCAAAACTCATCAACCGTGGTCGGGAAATAGACTTTTTTCGCACATCCGCCGATTTTGAAAGAAGTGTGTTTTTTCAGTTCGTAATTTTCAAAGATTTCGCACGCCATTGATTAGACCCCTGTTTTTGTCTCTTCGTGAAGTTTTTCCAATTCGCCGCCGATTCTTGTAACGTCGCCCGCACCAAGGGTTATGACCATATCGCCAGACTTCAAAAGCGGAAGGATTTTTCTCGCAGCGTTCTCCATACTTCCGTCGATGTATTGTGCTTCTTTTGCGCCAAACGCCTGCACGAAGGCCTTTGAGTTAATGCCTTCAATCGGTTCTTCGGATGCGGAATAAACATCGACGACAATCAGTTTGTCCACAGCATCAAAGCTGTCCAAAAACTCGTTCCACAAGCCTTTTAGTCTTGTGTATCTGTGAGGCTGAAAAATTGCAACGAGCCTGTTTTTCTCACAAAGTTTTGCGCTGTCGAGAGTCGTTTTGACTTCTGTGGGGTGGTGGGCGTAATCGTCGAAAACCCTTATTGCGTCGAATTCTGCAACCTTTTGGAATCTTCTGCCCATTCCCGAAAATGTTTCAAAGTGCGGCTTGATTTTTTCAAGGTCAACGCCTTCTTCATTCAAAGCAGAAACAACCGAAAGAGCGTTGTAAATGTTGTGTTTTCCCGGTATTCCCATTTTCAGAGAAACGAGTTTTTCACCGTTTTTCAAAACATCAAATGCGGAGCCGAATTCCGTGTATTTTATGTCTCTGACTGTGTAATCGGCTGTCTCGTCATCAATTGCGAAGGTCAAAAACTCTCTGTCACTGTTTTGTTCAGCGAGTTTTATCAAGCCGGGGCAATCCTTGTTAATAATGACTTTCCCGCCTTCTCTGATTTTGTTTAGGTGGACTTTGAAAGTGTCTAAGAGTTCTTGGAACCCGTTTTTGTAAAAGTCCATGTGGTCCATTTCAAGGTTGTTTATGACGCTGACATTCGTGTGGTATTTCACGATTGTACCGTCGGATTCGTCCAATTCTGCCACGAAAAACTTTCCGTTTGAGGATTTTGCGTTTGTGTTGATTTCGGGAATAATTCCGCCTACGACGTAAGATGGCTCAAAGCCGCCCTTTTCAAGGACATAAGAGCAAAGTCCGCTGGTCGTGGTTTTTCCGTGTGTGCCTGAAAAGCCTATGAAATTCTGGATTTCGCCGTTTCTTCCGAGTTCTTCCGAAAGGATTTTCAAAACGTCTGAACGGTGCAAAACCTTTATCCCCAGCTGTTTTGACTTAACGATTTCGGGGTTTGTTTCTTTGATTGCGGTTGAAGCGACAACCGTCATTCCTTCTTCGACGTATTTTTCGTCGTGGCCGATGTGAACTTTTGCGCCGAGTTTTTCGAGTTGTTTTGTGTATTTTGATTCTTTAATATCCGAGCCTGAAACGCTGTAACCCAATTCCAGAAGGTATTTTGCCAGCCCGCTCATTCCGATTCCGCCGATGGCGATGAAATGAAATTTTTTATTTTTATTTTCCATAATCCCAATTGCCTTTTTCCGGTTAGTTTTTGTCGTAAAATCTCTATTTTCAAAGAGCTTTTACACTTTTATTTTATTACAAAATCATTGCAAAATGTAAAAATTAAAAAATATTTCGGTTATTTCTTAACGAATGGTGGTATTTAATGTTTAAGGCGGGCTTTGCCCGTGCCGTCGTGAAATCGTCAAATCAAATGGAGTACAAACCTTGTCCTTAAATGCGGTAATGCCCATATATACAGCCCGAACAGGGATGATACAAGCGCAAAAAACGTTTGAAAAAGCGGCGCAAAGTATCGCTTCAGGGATGAAAGCGAATGTAAACCCTGCTGATATGTATGTTGCTTCGGGTCTCAACACGAGTATTCGAGCGGCAGGCAAGGCAATGGAAAATGTCCAGACGGGCGTAAACTTCACGGCGGTGGCTGATTCAGCCCTGAGCAGCGTTAATGATTCCCTCCAGCGCGTAAGAGAGTTGACTGTTCAAGCGTCAAACGGAGTTTATTCCGATTCGCAACTTGCGGCAATGCAGGAGGAAATCAACCAAAACGTTGCCCAAATCCAGCAAACCCTCGGTGGTGCTACGTTTAACGGGAAAGCTACGGTTAATGCGGTTACGCCGAGCAGCCCGACGCCTGTGCCATCGGTCGATTTTATGGTAAATCCTGAAAACTCGCAGTCGATTTCTTATGATCCGAATGTGGCTTTGCCGGAAATGAATTTCGACGTCACAAACCCAACTGCGGCTGCGAATACGCTTGCGCAGGTGGATTCAATGATTGCCGATCTTAATGCAAAAAGAGGTGATATCGGTGCGGTTCAATCCAGTCTGGGCGCCGCTGCGAGCCAGATTTCGAGTTCTATGATGTCGAATGCGCAGTCCTTGAGTGACATTCAAGACACGGACTATGTCAGCGCGATAATGGACATGAAAAAGTCACAATTCACGATGGAAGCTATGGCAAAGGTTATGAAAGCGGTTATGAATTCGGACAAATACGTTTTGGATTTGTTGAAGTAGGTTTTCGGGCGAGATTTGGTCAACTTTTTTGTCTTACTGAAGAGTTGATGATATTTTGTTTAGTTTTTTACGGATTTTAGATATTTCTTTGATAAAGCATTTTGCGTCTTTGTTGATTTGGTGCGCATGTCCTACAATGCAATCATAGTCAAGTTCTTTGTGGGTTTTCATGTACCTTGTGAGGATGTCGATCATATTTGCTGTCAGTTGAAAATTCTGCGCAAAGTTTTTGAGGTCGGTTTCAATTTTTGAGAATGCTGCTTTTTTCAATTTTTTGTCCTTTTTTATACTTAGTA
>CAZIVG010000119.1:0-5279 GCA_964542595.1 uncultured Muribaculaceae bacterium
GTTTCCACATGTCTCGTCCGCCTTGTGAGGTGAGCATAGGTTTCATCGCAACTGCAATGATAATATTTCTTGTTTGAGTCATCCCTAAAAGTGCAAGTGCTTTGTTCACAGATGTAATTTCTTGTGCGAAGCCGTAATATGCTGAATTAACAAGCTTCAAAACCTGAGAGGTCAACGCCTGGTCATAAGACATTATCTCAGAAAGTTCTTTTGTACCTGATTGATCGTCTTTTATAACCCCCAAGGCCTTAACTATTACGTTCGGCATTGCCGGGATTTCTTTGATTTGGTCTAATACTTGAGAGGGGTTAATTGTCATATTTTATACCTGTAAATGTTTCTTAATTGATAGTAAACTGCCGCCTGAGCCAAAGCCCACGGCTATTATGAATAAAACTAAAATTACGATATTGTTGGCCAGAAGCGGCGCAGGAACCACGAAAAACTCATGGACTTTTAACAATCCGTTGTTTACGGCATTAATAGGCACCAGTGCAATCAGTGCGCCAATAAAACCGTAAATAGCACCCTGAAGGATTAAAGGAATTTTGATATACCAGTTGCTAACCCCCATGAGGCGCATAATCTCGATTTCCTCTTTCCTCGATTGGATTACTAATTGTATTGTATTATTAATTATTGTAATTGTCAAAATAGCCACAAGCACAACTACGACAAGGGTTATCGTGTGTACAACATTGTTGAAAAACTGCATCTTTTTTGCAATATCTTGAGCGTAATTCAAGTCCTCAACGGAATTGTAGGTTTTAATTTTGTTGAAAACCTCGTTCACGTTCTCCGGTTTATCTATTTTTACGTGAAGTGTGTCAGGTAGCGGGTTTTCCATCGACGGGACATCGATTTCGCGTTTCAAATTTGCCCAAGAATGTTCCTTAGGAATGATTTTTACTCTTTCAACATGCCCGAGTTCTCTGATTTCTGACGCGACTTTGTTTGTGTCTGCCGAAGATTTTAAGTAAACCGAAATCTCGAGAACATTTCCCAATTCTTGAACAAAAGATGTCACAGAAAGAGTTGTTCTGAAAAGCGCCCCGAAAATAGTCAGGATTGCGGCCATCGTTGTGATGATTGCCAGATTAATCCAGCCTGTTCTTTTGATTCCGTGTATTGTCTCAAGGGTGATCCTGTAGATGATTCTCAACTCTTTGAGCCAGTCCTTCGGAATGTGTGCTTTTACTTTTTTCTTGATTATGTTTTTTGTTGTATCACTCATATTTTTACTCTGTAATGTTACTCGTATGTACCTGCTTGAACGTCCCTGATGATTTGACCGTCATCAAGCGTCAAAACTCTTTTTCTGAAATAATCCACCATTGTATGGTCGTGAGTCGAAATCAGAACGGTAATGCCTTTTTGGTTTATTTGTTCCAAAATCTGCATAATTTCCATCGAGTTTTTCGGGTCAAGGTTTCCTGTCGGTTCATCAGCTATCAAAAGCGGCGGTCCGTTTACGATTGCTCGTGCAATACTAACTCTTTGTTGTTCTCCGCCCGAGAGTTCTGACGGCTTGGCTCTCATTTTGTCAACGAGTCCTACTACTTTTAATGCCCCGGTTACACGTGCTTCAATCTCTTTGGAACTCATTCCGAGTGTACGAATCACGTAAGCGCAGTTGTCATAGACACTTTGGTTTTGTAACAGTTTGTAATCCTGAAACACAATCCCCATACATCTTCTGAGGTTTGGTACTTTTTCAGACGGAAGATTTGCGATATTTATCCCGCCAATCATAACACTGCCTGACGTTGGAGTTTCTTCTTTATAAAGAAGTTTCATTAGTGTAGATTTCCCCGCTCCCGAAGACCCTGTGATGAAAACGAATTCTCCTGACATAATGTCGAGATTAATGTTTTTCAAGGCATAATTATTATTTTTGTATTTTTTTGTAACTCCACGAAGTTGAATCATATTTTTTATAAAATTCCTCTGATTTTTTCTGCGAGCTTTTCTGCGGTCAAGCCGTAATGTTCCATCAATGCTCTCTGTTCACCGCTTTGTCCGAAAACGTCGTTTGTCCCGATTCGAACGATTTTGACAGGATACTTTTCGCTCAAGACTTCACACACTGCCGAGCCCAATCCGCCCAGAACGGAATGGTTTTCTATTGTTACGACCTTGTTTGTCTTTTTTGCTGATTCCAAAAGCGTTTCTTCATCTAACGGTTTCACAACCGGAATATGAATGACTTCCGCCTTTATACCATTTTCCTCTAAAAGTGCCGCACAATCAAGCGTTTCGCAAAGAGTTTCACCATTTGTTACCAAAGTCATGTCATTGCCCTCTTTTACGACTATGGCTTTTTTCGGGTCGAATTTGTAATTTTCATCAAAAACGTCCACAACATTTGTTCTTGCGAGCCTGACATAAACGGGACCGTTACAGCTTGCGGCGTATTTGATGACCTCTTTTGTTTCGTTGCAATCCGCGGGGACAATGACGGTCATATTCGGAATCAGTCGCATCAATGCCACATCCTCGAGCGCTTGGTGGCTCGCGCCGTCTTCGCCGACTGTGACTCCGCCGTGAGTTGCAACGATTTTTACGTTAAATTTCGGATAACAAATTGAGTTTCTGATTTGCTCCCATGCTCTGCCTGTTGCAAACATTGCGAATGTCGAAACAAAAGGTATTTTTCCGACGGTTGAAAGCCCTGCTGCTGTGGTCATTGCGTCTTGTTCTGCGATGCCCATGTCGAAGAATCTTTCGGGGAATTCCTTTGCAAACTGTGAAGTTTGAGTTGACGCAGACAAATCCGCGTCCAAAACGACTATGTTTTTATTCTCTTTCCCCAATTCTACAAGCGTTTTGCCGTACTGGGATCTGATGGATTTTTTTTCTTTTTTTGTTTCAGACATTACTGCTCCAATTCTTTCAATGCCTTTTCGAGTTCTTCGTCACTCGGCGCTTTTCCGTGCCAACCTGCGTTGTTTTCCATAAACGAAACCCCTTTGCCTTTGACCGTGTCAGCGATAATTGCGCTGGGGGTATTCATTGTTTTTGCAAGGCAAACAGCCTCATAAATCTCCTCAGGGTCGTGGCCGTTCACATTAATCACGTTCCACCCGAAGGCTTCAATCTTGTCTGCCAGCGGCTCCAGCCCCTTAACGTTTTCGGTTGCGCCGTCGATTTGAAGTTTATTTCTGTCAATGAAAGCGATAATGTTGTTTAATTTGTTGTGAGAAGCGTTCATGAATGCCTCCCAGACGCTGCCTTCCTGAAGTTCTCCGTCTCCCATCAGGACATAAACATTAGAGGAACTTTTGTCTAATCTCAACCCGAGAGCAATTCCGCAAGCCATCGACAGTCCTTGGCCCAATGAGCCTGTGGAGACTTCTACGCCGTTGAGGGCTGTGCAGCAAGGATGTCCTTGAAGTTTTGAGCCTAACTTCCTGAAGGTTTTAAGTTCTTGTTTGTCAAAATATCCGAACTCTGCCAAAACTGCATACAAAGCAGCTGAAGCGTGACCTTTTGACAGTACGAAACGGTCTCTTTTTTCAAAATCACAGCTTTTGTCCCAGTCAGAGCAGTGCTTCAAGCATTTTGAATAGAGTGTTGCGAGGATTTCCACGCAGCTGAGGCTTCCGCCCGGGTGGCCTGATTGTGCGCTGTGAATCATTGTCAAAATGTCTTTTCGCATTTCTTTGCAAAGGTGCTTAATATCCTTTAATTCTGAGGATGAGAGTTCATTGGATTGATTAATCATTTTTAATCCTTACTAAGGTACACAAAACTACTAATTCTATTCTAAAATCTTTCTTTCAAGGCTTCTATTATAACCTGAATAAGGAACAATGGCAAAGTCGGAAAAATCCTTTTGAATCTTTTCGGTTCTTTAACAGTTCGATAAAGCCATTCCAGCCCCATTTTTTGGTAAATTTCAGGCGCACGTTTCACCATACCTGACCAAACATCGAAACTGCCGCCAACCCCAATAAAGATGGTTTCTTGCATTTCTTGTTTGAGTCTTGAGATGAGGAGTTCCTGTTTCGGTGCGCCAAGTGCAACAAAAACAACCTTTGGCGAGATTGCCTTGATTTCTCCTTTTATAATATTTTCTTCGTCCTGAGAAAAATACCCGTTTCGAATGTAGGTTATGTTGAGTGACGGGTGGTCTTTTCGGAGGTTTTCTGCTGCTTTTTGGATGACTTCTTCTTTTGCCCCCAAAAGCCCGACAGAGTAACCTTCAAGTTCACAAAGCCCGATAAGTTTTTTTGAAAACTCAATCCCGGGGATGTTCTCCTGATTTATTCCTTTGATTTTCAATGCGAGTTTTATGCCCACTCCGTCAGGAATAACCAGCTCTGAGTGGTTTATAATTCTGCCGAATTCGTCGTCCTTTTCGCCTAGCGCAATCATTTCAGGGTTGATTGTTACAATCTGCATCCCTTTGTTTTCTTTCAGGTGCTGATGGACAAATTGGACGGCGTTCTCAAAGCTGAACAGATCAACATCAAAACCCAAAATTGCTTCTTTTTTTCGTTGTAAACATTCCATAATGTATTTATTTTATATAAATTATGAAAATCTTGCAAATTTTAATATGTGATTTTGTTTTAGGTTTAAAAATTCTTTTTTCTAGCTCGATTCACTTTGTGTCATAGGCGTCGAAAAAAGAACTTTTAAACCATAGTCATAAAATTTCTTCCAAATTCTTTTTTTTTGTGTCTATAATAATGAAAAATACACAATAGAAGGAATAAAATATGCAAGCAAGAAGAGCTGCGAGAGAATTAACTCTCATACTTTTTTCTCAATTTGATAAAAAAATTGCACAATATACCCAAACAGAGTTCGAAGATATTATCCTGAAATCAGTCAGAACACTTACGAACAACGCGGCTGACGAGTTGAAAACTTCAGTAGGCTGGATTCATTCGATGAAAGAATACATCGAAAACTATGAAGCGGACAGTCCGATAAATCTTCAAAGACCAATCGCAGCAAACAATATCCCTGTTGCTGCACCGATGACTTCTGACATGAGCGGCAGACTCGATGAACTTTTGGGAATTTGTGAAAAAGTTGTTCTCGCTCTCGAAATCGCTGAAATGACTGCGTTAGAGCATACAGGCGAAGTTAAGAATTATGTAATCCAACTGGCGAACACATACAAGGAAAACGCCCAAGAGATCGACGCATTGATTAAAAAATATGCTCACGGCTGGGATTTGGACAGGCTCGTGAAAATCGATAAAGATATTTTGAGGATTGCAATTGTAGAATTGATGTTTGTTGAAGGCGTTCCTGTGAAAGTCGTC
>CAZIVG010000120.1:0-5273 GCA_964542595.1 uncultured Muribaculaceae bacterium
AATACTTGCTAACAAGATTATCCCCGTCCCAATAACAAGCATAAGCGCCATGTTTAACTTCCTTCATGGTACGTTTCTTTTTTGTCAGAATAGGGATTGATGCAATAGTAATTAAACACACAATCAAAAGAGTAATAAGAGCTTCTGCAAGCGAAAAAGCTTTTTGAGGTGAGTCTTCCGAGCAAATCTTTTTCATAAAAATTCCTTTACCGGCTATCATGTATAAATTTTATCAAGACTTTTTTATCATTTTACCATATTAAATACAGTATTTCAACATTAAACACAGTATTAACACAATTTTATATGTTTAGAATCAAGTTTAGAAAGGAGTAGATGCGCAATACTATATAGACAGGAGAGAACTATGTCTATAAAAAAAGATTTTGGCAAAAGATTAAAAGAAATAAGAGCAAAAAAAGGTATCACTCAATTCCAATTGGCAGAGAAAGTCGGGATTGACGCGAAACACATGAGCCACATTGAAACAGGAAGAAGCTTCCCGAAAGCTGATTTAATAACAAGATTTTCTCAAGTTCTTGAAGTTAATTATAATGAGTTTTTTAAAACAGAACACCTACTTGAACGAAATGCACTCATGAAAAAAATTACAAATACTTTAGAAGCCTCCACAGATGAAGAACTAAAAAAGATTTATAAGTTGATGATTAGTTTTTTGTACTAAAAATTCATACTATACAATAGATTATTTTAAGAAATGTAAAAACGAGTTTTGTTGCTGAAACTTGCTTATAACTTGCTGTTAAGTTTAGAGCCTGGGCTAAAGGTAGAAAAAAAATATTTTGTCAGTTTTTACAATTATCAGTTGTTAAGATGACAAAGTTCGGAAAGAGAGAAAGAAATGGAAATTAGACAAACTCAACATAATTTAACGCCAAAAGAGATATTAATTTTGGTGGACTAAAAAAGGTTATTTATGACGGAGCATTCAACCCTGCAAAACACGAACTGGACTGTAGCTTTGTCAAACGTTTTCTTGAAGATGGCGAAATAAAAAAGATATGTGATAAGTACGATATTACCGCAAGATTTTCTCAATATACAATAGAGACTCTAGGTAGATTTACCGGCACACACGACATCTATAAGTCATCATTAGAGATAACTGCCGAAAAAATCAAAACACCTACAAATTTAATTCAAAAATTTAAAAACTTGTTCAAGAGCAATGAAAAAAAAGGTATATGAAATACATGAGGGCTCAACAAATAGCTACAATGATTCGCTTCATAATCTTATTCATGCCTTTAATAAAACTGTAGCAGAGGATAGACGTGAAGGCTATAAAATTATAAATGTATTTGATAATCATTTTGCTAAATTAGAAAATAGCAAAAAAGCAAAGATTGAATTGAAAAAAAGAGCGGCAAATTTGTTAAAATCTAATAATTCCTAACACAAAAAGAGCCTTAGGGCTCTTTTTATTAAATGGAGCGAGACGACGGGAGTTTATGACCGTCTGCAGCTTGTCTGTCTTTGTTCGAACGAGTTCGAGTCTCGTCATTAAGTTGACACAAAAAAAGAACCCGAAGGTTCTTTTTATTAAATGGAGCGAGAGACGAGGCTCGAACTCGCGACCCCTTCCTTGGCAAGGAAGTGTTCTACCACTGAACTACTCTCGCACGCGGTTCGTAAAACAATTATACATGGCAAATTTTAAATTTCAACTATTTTGTTTTAAATACTCAAAATCTCTGAGAATCAAGACTTTTGAGGCGGCTTTTCTTTTTTCTCAAAAAGACGTCTGCCGGTTGCAATGTATTTTGTTGCACTAATGCCCCCCATTAAACCGAATGGAACCATAGCCGAGTAGAAAAATTTCATCATTTTATTAAGATTTTCTCGTCCTTTGCAATGATTTCTTAACATAATTACAGAAAATACGCTGGCTGCAAAACTAGAATCTACGCTAATAGGGCCCGGTATATCTAAATCTAAAAGGCTGATATTATACTTGCCTTGCATTCTGGCTTGGACGGTATCTTGTTTCAGACGATGAATCCAGTAGGGATCATTTTTCCAATTCGGGTACATCCCGTTAAATGCTTTTATAAAGTTTTTTCCATTTTGTTTTTTGCCATATCAGGGTTTGACAACAATTGATAAGCGTAGTCTTTTGGCTCTCCGCGGCTTTTGAAACTTATATTCGCTGTTGGGATTTTACTGATGTTCATTTCATACCCCGCATTGTTTTGATAATTTCTGAAAGCTTTGGCACAAGTTCATCATACATCGACTCAAGGATTTTAACGGAATCTTTGTTCAAAACGATTTTTCCTGCTTTTCTGAGCCCTCTTCTTGTGAACTCTGATTCTAAAAGTTGTTCTACTGATTTTGAATTAAACTTTCCTTCATTTTCAACAAGATTAGCAGCTACAGCAGGAGTAATCAACTCGATTCCTTTCGCGGCATACCCGATTGCATTTGAATTTACAAATTTCCCTGCCGCTTCAATAAAGGCACCCGCTCCATCAGGCAAATTTTCAAAAATATTTTTACATATCTCAATAAACTCTCGCAAAACGCCTAATCAAATCACAGCAACTTAACAAACTTAATTTCATCCGCCCTGCTGAGAACCTTGCCTGAAAGCTTTTTCTTCAAGATTTCATCGAGAATCTCGCCGATTTTCTTACCTTCTGAAAAACCCAATTCTTTCAAATCTTCGCCCTTCAATAAAACCCTTACTCCCGAAAGTTTTTCAAGATAAATCAGCGCTTCTTTTCTTTTTGTCAAAAGGTAAAATATCAAAACTGCCTCTGTTGATTTCTTTTCAAAGAATTTGTAAATATCATAATTTGAGTTCAAAAGGCTCAAATTACCTGCCAAAAGAGCATCCCTGTCTGTAAAAATCTTTTTCTCTGTCCTTGTAAAACACAAGGCATCAATGATTTTAGGGTTCTTCAAAACACAACCCAGATAAACAAGCCATGGATTTTCGGGCTTGTAATTATCAACAAGATTCTTCACCTCGAGACCTTTTAGTTCGGGTTTTTCTCCATAAACAAGCTTGTAAACCCCATTCGCCAAAAACATATCAAAAACCCTTGGAATATCGAGAGAAAGAGCCTGTTTCAACTCCGCCTTGATTCGCGACCACGAAATATCTTCATGAAGACAGTTGCTCAAATAACCTTCTTGAAGCGCTTTCGTATGCTCATCTCTGTGCAAATTAAAGCGTGCAGCGAACTTCAGACCTCTAAGAATCCTCGTAGGATCCTCTTCAAAGCTTTTGTCGTGAAGCACTTTCAGCATGCATTTTTTTAAGTCATCCACACCACCGACATAATCAATGACATCACCAAAATCCTCAATATTCAAAGAAAGCGCAAGCGAATTCACAGTAAAATCTCTGCGCCAAACATCTTCCTCCAAAGAACATCCGACTCTGACAATCATCGGCAAATGTCCTTTTTTCGGGTAAAACTCCTGTCTCGTAGATGCAAAATCAATCTCTACATTGTTTTTAAAAACAGCTTTTACAGTTTTCAAATCGTTTTGGACTTGAACAATTTTACAGATTTTTTTGTCAGCAAGAATATGACAAAAAGCCGTTGCGTCGCCTTCCACGGTAACATCGGTATCAAAGATTTCTTTTTCAAGAATCAAATCACGTACAACCCCGCCAATCAAATAAATCTTGAAACCAGCCTCTAAGGCAACTTTTGAGCAAAGAATAAGAGCCTTTGAAACATCCTTTGAAAGATTCGTTTTCATTTTTTCTTTGAGGTTAAGTGACAATTCGGCCTCTTTTCAAACAATTCAGTTCTTCACATAAATCGTACCAAAAAGCTTAACAAAAGAATTGTTCTCTTTCTCAAGTTCATCAATTCTTTTTATAAGAATTTTGTTGTCCGAAATAAGTTCATCTATTTTCTGAACCAAAAGTTCATTATCTTTTTTATATTCGCCGAGTTGAACAGCGTCTTCAATAAAATCTGTTTTCTTAATAAAATCCGCAACGTCATAGGTAATTTTTCTGGCAATCGACTCGGCCAAAACAGCCAGAGTTTGATTCGAGATGTCCAGCGTAACATTTTTCAGTTCTGCCTCGACCTCTCTTTTTATTGCGACAGGAAGGTCTTGGGCTGTTGATTCTTGGAACTCTTCTGCCTCAATAATCTGTATATTTTGTTCTTCAACGAAAGAATTTTCTTCGGATTCTTGTGTCTGTTTTTCTTCAGATTCATCAACTTCCAAAATTTCTTCGTGGACAGCAATATCTTCCGAAACCTCAACAGCCATATCGACCGGAGTGATTTCATCTTTGTCCATTATATTTATTTCATATTTCGGTTGGGATTTTTGATTAATACCGTTTCTGATTTTTTCCAACGCCATATCGTCGAAATATTCAACACCGTTTGCGTCTTCATAAATCGATTCAATTTTCCAAGTTTTTATAAAGGCTTCAAGAATGAAGTTGTCAATAAACAAATTTTCTTCATTCAAAATCTCAATAATTTTCTCTTTACTGAACATTGAAACCTCCCTTAAGGTAAATGATAATACACTTTTCCCAAAAAAGAAATAGATTGTAACAATGTCCTAAAAAATTTCTTGTTAAAAAACATAAACGAATTTTTTTAGTGACCCTTGAAAAGATGAACACAAAGACAGCGACGTTGAGTCGGTGACGATGTTTGACACTGGATTTGACAAATAAGGAAACTTTTTTTCAAGAGTGTCGTCTTAAGAAATAAGAGAGAAAAAAATTAAGAAAAGATGAGGATAGTTGGGCTATGAGCAGTTTGACAGACACTTTTGTCGTCGAAGATATTTGTATTGAGGATAAATTAGAGAAAACACAGGTCGAAACAGTTGAGGAAAACACCGAAGAGGTGAGCGTTGAGACAACAGAAACCTTCAGCACAATAGTGAAAAAGAACGACATCTTACAAAATTACTTGAAGGATATAGGGCGAATAAAACTCCTAAAAACAGCTGAAGAGCAAGAACTCGGAAAAACAATCAAAGAAGGAGGAAAGTCTAAGGCAGCCAAACTTGCAAAGAAAAAGCTCGTGCAAGCTAACTTGAGACTTGTGGTGAGCATTGCCAAAAAATATATAGGGCAAGGAGTTTTGTTCATGGACCTTGTACAAGAAGGTTCTCTGGGGTTGATGAAAGCCGCAGAAAAGTTCGATTACGCAAGAGGCTTCAAATTCAGCACCTACGCGACATGGTGGATAAAACAGTCAATCGTGAGAGCAATCTCAAACCACTCACGTACAATAAGAATTCCCGTACACATG
>CAZIVG010000121.1:0-5271 GCA_964542595.1 uncultured Muribaculaceae bacterium
CAATAAAGGAATATTCAGGAGCACAGGAATTCTCTGAAATCCAAAAAAATCTCACAAAAATCTTTGTTGACAATCCTATGACCGAAATCATCAGAAGTCTTGATGAATATTTCGGGAAAGAATATTATACGCTGAAGGACATTTTCATCGAAGAAAGAAGAAAAATTCTCAACGTTATGATTCAAGGTAAAACGAGCAAGTTCAGTGCAGTTTACAAGGATATCTATGAGGATGGAAAGGCTTCGATTTTCCACTTCAAAAACCTCGGTTTGAACCCGCCTGATGAATTCAAAATTGCTGCAAGATACGTTTTGGGTATTGAGTTTAACAAACTTCTGAATAACTGTGAAAAATGCTTCAATGAGCATGATTTGCTTGAGGCAATCGATGTTCATAACGAGGCCAAAGTTTTGGACATTAACCTCGATAAAAAACTTGCAAACATTATTTTCTCCGAAAAAATCACGGATTCGATGTACGCTTTGGCCAAGAATCCTGAGATTCACAGCGTTGAGAAAGTTTTGGATATGTTTAAATATGTAGAACTTTTGGAGCTGCATATTGATACGTCAGAGGCGCAAAACACTTATTTCAACAAAATTCATGAACTGCTTGAAGATGTTGTCTCTGATATCGATGAGTTGAAAGATGAATATGACAGAAAATTCGTATTGATGCTTTTGGAATTGGGCGGAAAGCTAAACATTAACACAGAGTTTTACAAAGAAGCTTTTGACAAAGCGATGTGCCCGTTGTATTCACAAAATAAAGACTCAAGAAAATAGCCTTTGAGCGGATTGCCTTTCTCTCTAGAAGCAGATATTTTACTTGTTTTTTACATGCCGAGTGATACAATAGTGTAAGAGAATACAGAATCAGATAGAGTGAGACATGGGCAGGATTGTAATCGATAGGGATATTTGCAAAGGATGTTATATTTGCATTAATGCTTGTCCGAAAAATCTTTTGAAAAAAAGTACACAAAGAAATGCGCAAGGAGATTATCCGGTGGAATTTGATGACAATACGAATGCTTGTATCGGTTGTGCAATGTGTGCAATAAGCTGTCCCGACGTAGCTATAACAAAAGTTTACAGGTAAGAGGAGATTGTCGTGGCAAAAGTTTTGGTCAAGGGAAATGAAGCAATTGCTCAAGCGGCAATAAATGCAGGCTGTAAATGCTATTTCGGTTATCCGATTACCCCACAAAGCGAAATCGGAGAATACATGGGCAAACACATGCCTCCTTTGGGACGTGTTTTTGTGACAGCTGAGAGTGAATTGGCGTCTATAAACATGGTCATCGGTGCAGGTACGCTGGGTGAAAAGGCAATGACCTCTTCTTCTTCATGCGGGATTGCATTAATGCAGGAATCAATTTCGGCAATGTGTTGTGCGGAAGTGCCGGGGGTTATCGTCAGCGTTATGAGAGGCGGTCCGGGATTGGGTAATATTGCACCTGCGCAGGCGGATTATTTTCAAGCTTTAAAAGGTGGCGGAAATGGTGATTACAAAACTCTCGTTCTTTCGCCTTCAACAGTTCAAGAAGCTATTGATTTGACTTACAAAGCTTTTCATCTTTCTTTAAAATACAGAAACCCTGTCATGATTTTGGCTGATGGAATTCTGGGGCAAATGATGGAGCCTGCAGAATTCGGTGAATATCCTTACCAAGACCCTGATGTGAGCGAATGGGCTTTGAATGGTGCTGACAATCGTGCACCGAGAAACGTTGTTTCTCTTCACATGCCTGAAGGTGCGATGGAACAGCTCACGAACAAACTTTTTGAAAAATACGATGCAATGGCTCAAGACGAAACAACTTATGAAGATTTCATGTTGAACGACGCAAAGCTTGTTTTGACCGCGTTCGGGACCGTCGGAAGAGTTGCAAAAACGGCTGTCAAAAAAGCCAGAGAAATGGGTATGAAAGTCGGTTTGTTCAGACCTGTGACCCTTTTTCCTTTTCCTGACAAAGATTTGCATGAAGTTGCAAAAAACGCAGATATGATTTTGGATTTGGAATTGAACAAAGGGCAAATGCTTTTGGATGTTCGTTCTGCTGTTTTTGGGGCTTGTCCTGTTGAGTTTTTCGGAAGAACAGCAGGCGGTTTGCTCACTCCTGACAGCATTTTTGAGAAAATCAGTGAGTTGTATGCAAAAATAGAGAACAAAACGGAAGCAGGGGCTAAGTAGGATGGAAACACTTGTATTTAAAAGACCCGAAAGCTTGTTGAAAGATTCAACTTTTACCTTTTGTCCGGGGTGCGGGCATGGCGTTGTGTTGAGGATTGTGGCGGAATTGATTGATGAATTTAATCTGCAAAAAGATACGATAGCGATTTCTTCAGTCGGCTGTTCTATTTTCTTGGAAAAGTTTTTTAATCTTGATGTGGCGGGAGCGTCACATGGTCGTTCACCTTGCGTTGCGACAGGGGTCAAAAGATGCAGACCCGAAAAATTCGTTTTCACTTATCAGGGCGACGGTGATGCAGCGACAATCGGCTTTAATGAAACGATTCACACGGCTTGCCGCGGTGAACATATCACTACGATTATGATAAACAATACGAATTTCGGCATGACGGGCGGACAAGCCAGTGCAACTACGCTTTTGGGACAAGTCACGACGACGACTCCTTCCGGCAGAAAGTCTGAACTTACAGGTTATCCTTTGCATGCGGCTGAAATTATTTCAAAATGTGACGGAACGGTATTTTGTGCCAGAACGGCAATTACCTCACCGAAAGAGATTAGAAAAACAAAAGAAGCTTTGAAAAAGGCGTTTGAGGCACAAATTAAGGGACAGGGATACAGTTTTGTTGAAGTTTTGGCGGCTTGTCCGACAAACTGGCACATGACTGCTGTCGATTCGATTAAGCACATTGAGAATGTGATTGAATCCGTTCACCCTCTTGGGGTGCTGAAAGATATTACGGGGGAGTTTTAAGCAATGGATGTTAGTGTAATTATAGCAGGATTTGGCGGACAGGGAGCTCTTTTTGCAGGGATTCTTCTTTGTCATGCCGCTGTTATTGAAGGTAAGAAAACAACTTGGATTCCGTCTTACGGTGCAGAAATGAGAGGCGGCGCGGCGAATTGTGCGGTGAATATTTCTGATGAGGAAATCGGTTCTCCGATTATTGACAAGGCCGATGTTGTGATTGCTTTGAACGATATTTCTCAGGTTAAATTTGAAGACAAAGTCAAAGAAGGCGGTTTTATGATTGTGAATTCGTCTCTTTCTGACATCAAGCCGACGAGAAGCGACATAAAATACATTCCGATTCCCTTAAATGAATTGGCACAAAAAATTGCACAGCCTGCATTTGTGAATGTTATGGCAATCGGGGCGTTTTTGGAGAAAACAAAGGTTATGAAATTGGATTCGGTCAAACAGGCAATGATTGAAATGTCCAAAACTGTTTCTGAAAAGAAACGTAAGCTTTTGCCGAACAATATCGAATCCTTGGAGTTTGGGGCAATGTTTGTAAACAGCCCTGCATTAGCTTTGTGATAAAAACTTAGAGGAAAAATGATAAAAGCATCTGTTGATTATATTCAAAAACAAATAAAAGATTTTAAACCTGAAGTCGGGATAATTCTGGGTTCGGGATTGGGCGATTTTGCTGACAGTCTGGATGGAATTAAGATAAAATATTCAGAAATTCCCGGGTTTGAGTCATCAACTGTCGCGGGGCATAAAGGCCGGCTTGTTTTTGCGGTTGTTGAGGGTAAAAATGCGGTAATTATGCAAGGCCGGTTCCATTTTTATGAAGGTTACCATATTAATAAAATAGTATTTCCTATAAAAGTCATGAAAAAACTCGGCGTGAAAACTCTTATTATCACAAATGCCGCAGGTAGTGTGAATAAGGAATATAATGCAGGCGATTTGATGGTTATTTCTGATCACTTGAATTTGATGGGAGTTAACCCACTTATCGGTGAAAACGATTCGACTCTGGGCGACAGATTTCCTGATATGACAGAGGTTTATAAACACACTCTGGCTGATTTTGCCCAAAATAAAGGGATTGAGTTGGGGCTTACTGTCAGAAAAGGCGTTTATGCAGCTATGAGCGGACCGAGTTATGAAACACCCGCGGAGATTAACATGCTTCGAGTGATGGGGGCGGACGCTGTCGGGATGTCCACCGTGCCTGAGGCTTTGGTCGCAAACTATTGCGCAATGGATGTTTTGGGCATAAGTTGTATCACAAACTCTGCCGCAGGGGTTCACCCTTCGAGGTTGTCTCACGCGGAGGTCGTTGAAACTGCAGAAAAGGTTAAGGATTCTTTTAAGAAGCTCTTGCTTTCAGTGATAAAAGAGATTTAGACTTTTATGTTATTTAATTGGCAGAATGCTTTGAAAGAGGCGTAATTTTTGCTTGTTTCGTTTTCAAGCGATGTCAATCCGAGTTCTGATATCAAGCCGAGGGCTTTTTGATAAGTGGTTAATGCATTTTGAGCATAGTTGACGCTATTTTGAGGTTTTTTTGAAACCATTTCTTCCAGATATTTTGCGTAAAGTTGATAAAGTGAAATTTTCAAAAGTTTCATGTCATACTGTTTTGTAATCATAAGTGCTTTTTCTATGTACATTTTTGCGGCGTCTGTGTCACCTTTTATGATGAAGATTTCGGCAATAAGCTTTTTATAAAGCACGATGAAATAATAGTTGTTAATTTTTGGGTTTTTTGCAACGTCCAAAGCCTTTTGAGTGATGTCGAGAGCCTTATCGCTGCCTTCTGTCACTAGGGTTATTTTGGCGATGTAATACCAGCAAAGCAAAGCACCGATTGCGATTTTTTCTTTTGCAAAAATTGTTACCTGCTCGTTAAAAATCTCGAGTGCTTTTGAGAGATTGCCCTCTTCTTGCAAGACTTTGGCCAGAAAGACTTTAAGCAGGTTCTTGACCAAAACATCGTTGTAGTTGTTTGCGAACGTCACGACCGAGAAGAGGTCGTCTTTAATATTTTGCCAATCTTGTTTGTAAATTTTATTCAGAATGTTTGTGAAGTTCCACAAAGAAATAATCTCGGGGTCAACGGTCTCGCCTGTGGTTTCTTGTGTAAAGCTGACAAGAAGGTCTTCAGACTTTTGGATTGAGCCTTGAATACTGTGAGCGAGTGCTTTAGCCAGTTTGAGACGTTGGAGATAATTTTTGTTTTCAACGTTGTTTTTTGCGACGATTTCGTCGATTACGTTGAGGACTGCAAAACATTTGTTGTTGCCTTGAGAGATTAGAGCCATTGCCACGGTCAAGTT
>CAZIVG010000122.1:0-5257 GCA_964542595.1 uncultured Muribaculaceae bacterium
ATGCCAAAGAGCAACTATTTCGTTTAAATGACGGGAGTAGAAACTCCAATCCATAATGACATAATAAAGTCTGGCCCCAAGGATTGAGGATAAAATTATTACAGGTAAAATGTCGAGTAAAAGCTCGGTATCGACACTTTTATAATATTTTTTTGCCATGAAGCGCATTACAAAGACTGCACAAATTATTGCAAAAAACATAATCACACCATAATAGTGAACACTGAAACCGCCTATTGAAAAAAGAATCGAAGACGGAGGAGAAATCATTACTCTTCACTTTTTGGACCGGTGGAAACTCCGGAAATGTCAGTCCCACGGTCAGAATTGAATTTGTTAATTTGGTTATTCAAATATTCGATTTGTTGCGTAATTTTGTCTTTATCTTGAGCTTCAGTATTTTTTGAAAGGTATTTGTTATAGTTTTCGACAGCAGAATTCAGTTTTTCAACAACCTTATTCTTGTCAGCGTCACTGAGTTCTTTGGTCTCTGCTTTTTTCTCAGCCGCATCATCGCCAGAAACAGAAGGTTTGCAGTCAGCTTTGTCTTTTTCAACTTGGTTAATGATATCATCTGCCTGATTTTCAAGAGCCAAAGCCAAAGAATAATAAGAATCCGCAAAATCCGGTTTTAGCTTTATTGCACTTTCCAAAGCGACTTGTGCTTCTTCATAATCTTTATGTTCGATCAAGGCAACACCCAAATTGTAGTGAGTTTCAAAAATGCTGTCATCAAGGTCAATACTTGAACGAAGACGACAAATTGCCTTTTCAGTCTCACCGTTAGACATATATTGTTTCGCCTTGTTGTTCAACTCCTGCACTGCAAGATTGTTGATACAAGCTGTACTGATTACTGAAACAAATAGTATAGTGATTAATAAGATAACTTTTTTCATAATAAAAGATAAAAACTCTATAATACTTACAATACTTTTTTAACATAATACTACAAAATTTTAAAATTTGGCAATAGAGTCAAAATAAGATACAATAATTGGAGTAGATAGAGGAAAAAATAATGTCTAATGATAAAAAAGTAGTCTCCTTAAAAAGAGCAAAAAAAGATAATGACGAAAGCAAAAATGCAGAAATTATTTATTGCAGTTTTTGTCAAAGACCTAACACAGAAGTTGTAAAAATGGTAAAAGGTCCCGGAGTAAATATTTGCTCAGAATGCACGATGATTGCGGTGCAATATTTGATTTTGGAAAACCAAATGCCATCAGGTGATGCACAAAAAATTCTCGACACATTCTGGAATCAGTTGGAGAAATAAAATGTCAGAAAACAGCTTCGGAGAAAACAAGTTACAAGTCAGAGCAAAGCTTCTTTCTGCGATCGTTAACCTTCAAAACAACTCCCAAAACAGTGAAATAATTAAGGCAACTCTTGAAGAATTATACGAAATACAAGACAAAGAATCAGTGCTGGATGTTTTGACAAAAGAGTTTCTGAAAGAAAATTCAGACGCGAAGGATCTTACAATTTCTTTTCTTTTGAAAGAACTAATTGAACAAGAAAAGCTCGAATGCCGTTTTTTTGAATTGCTTGCAAGTCCGCAAATCAAGGACTCTTTGAAGTCAAAACTCATATCCCTTTTGCGTGAATGCGGAAAACATGTTAATTATGAGCAGTACATAAGTTATTTTGAAAACCCTGATGAGGTAATTGATTCAGACACAACAAAGCTGCTTGAAAACGCAAAAGTTAACCCTGAATCACAGATTGATTTTCTTGATTTCATCCACGCACTGCCTGACCCTGAAAAGGAAATGCTCGTGAATTCGCTGGCCCAAGACTATGACGGCGACAACCTCACGAATATCTTGATACCGATTATCCTCTCTCAGCCTTACTCTGATGTATCTCAAATCGCAATAAAAGCAATCGGCGAAAGCAAGTCTTATCTGGCTTTTCCGATTCTTAAAAATCTTTATGAAAATATTGATGACGAACAAGTCAAAGCGAACGTTCAGAAAAGCTTGAGTATCTTGAAATTTTCAGGAATTAAAGAAGATATCACTAAAAATTATTACAAAAAAATGTTTGAAGACTCGCCTGTTTTCAAATGTTTAACAAGCTATCCAGACGGCCACGGAAACATGGGGCTGATTTTTTCAAGAAAAAACAATATGCCTTCCGATTCAGGTTTCATCCAAATGTTTGCGCTTGTAATTAATGATACAGACGGAATCGTGGACTGTTTCGGATTCAATGAAATCTCCGACGCAGAATTTGACAGGATACTTAAAAAATTCTACATGAATGACAGAATCACAGAAATCTCTCCTGAGGTTTTCAAGTATTTTATGACGAACGCAGAAAAACTTACGCGTCTCAAATTCAAAGAAATGTCTTATGAATATATCGTTTGGAAATCGATAACAAATGACATTGGAGATATTGAAGAAACCGGCGCAAATCTGGAAAACTGCCTTGAAAAAATCGAAATCTCAGAATTCCTATTGGAAAAGTTGTACGATGAAAACTACTTTGAAAAATGGTTTTTAGAGTTCAAAGACAGTGAAGCTTTTCAAAAAATGGCAGAAGAAATCGTCGAAAAAAAAGAACCCTCTGTCACAGTTTTTGAGTCAGAGATTGAAAAATACAAAAACATTATTTTCTCAGACGTCTTTTTACAATTAATTGACAGAAGGCTCGTTGTGAGTGCCTATTTGGAATTTGAATCTGCCAACGACCTCGCTTCAAAAATTATGTACTCATTAACCGACAAGTCACCGACCAAAGAAGAGTTTTTGAATGATATTTTGAGAAAAAGTCTATACGAATATTTCCTTTCACAAAAAGATAAATACAACGCTGCAAAAAGCGCAACTTCTATTTTCACAAGAAATAAGAGTAAGGATTTAGAAAATATCGACATAAAATTTATTGAAAAAGCAATAAACGAAATAGAAAAAGAGTGGATTTAATGTACAAAGTAATGGGCCTCGACGTCGGCACAAAACGAATAGGGATAGCATTGAGCGACTTTTTACTTTTGACGGCACAACCCTGTGAGACAATCAGCAGAGAGCCGGAAAAAACAGCAATCGAAAAAATAGTTCAATTATGCACGCAAAATTCCGTTAAAAAGATTGTAATAGGCCTGCCAAAAAACATGAACGGAACCCTCGGAAAACAGGCACAGGACTGTACAGATTTCTCTAATCTGTTGAAAGAAAAACTAGAAAATATCGAATTTGTTTTTGAAGACGAAAGGTTGACCAGCAGACAGGCTGAGGGAATTCTCGCACTTCAAGGCAAAAAATATACAAAAGATAAGGGACTTGTTGACTTGAAGAGTGCTTGCATCATTCTTCAACAGCACCTTGACAGAACAACATAAAACGGCTATTTTATTTGAGTGGGGAAGGCGAACAGTACGCCCGCTCCTCGGAAAGAAAAGGAATAAAAAATGACAAAACCTGAAGAAAATGAAGAACAACTTATTGAAACAATTGATGAAGAAGGCAATGTAATCAACTTTGAACTCCTCGACATTGTTGAAATGGACGGAAAAGAATACGGTCTTTTGCTTCCGAAAGATGAAGAAGACAGTGACGAAGAAAAAGAAGTTGTTCTTATGAGATTAACAAAAGAAGACGAAGAATACGTTTTCGAAATGATTGAAGACGACGAAGAATTCAGCAAAGTTGTTGAATACATCGATTCTTTGGAATCAGCCTCTGAAGAGGAAGAAGACGAAGAATAAGACTTTAAAGCCCTTTTCTTTTGAAGAGGGCTTAATATTTCTTAACAATATATTCCTTAAATGGCAATTATTTTCTTTTTCTATACTTTATATATATACGAGGATAAAAATTAGAGACAGAGAAATCAACCAAACACGAGGAATACACAAATTTTAAGACCCAAGGGTCTTTTTTTTTGCATTATTTTATATTCACAGAAAGACTTACGCAGAAGCGTTTATAAGGGGTGCATTCGGCGAAGACATAAGCGCATTTTGAATTAAGTTGTAAATCCCTGAAGCTTTTTTCTTTTTAAACTCTTCCAGATTTGTGAAATTACCTGATTCTTGCTGTTGAGACTGAAAATCCATATTGGATTCAGCCCCCATCTCTGCAGCCATGTTGTCAGCCAACTGCATTTGTAAATAAGCCAATGCCTCCTGTGCCGAAACAATTCCATCTCTGTTAAAATCGGCAGGATCATAAGTCTTTTCGGTCTCGGATGTTTCACTTGATTCATTCGAAGCTTTATCAGACGGACTGCTTTCTCCTGCAGCAGAAGCAATTTCCTCAAAGTCAGAACCGGAAAGTTTTGAAGTGCTATAGTTAGCTAAGTCAAACATTGAAAAACCGCTTTGGACTGAACCTATAGACATAGACATAATAAATAACCTCTCTCAACCAATGGTGTCATTCTATTTGATTAAGAGAAATATTTCATCGTTCAAAAAGACTATGCGAAGAATTTAAAAAACACAAACATTGAAGCTCCTGCAATCCAGCAGTAATAAGCAAAAATCTTCATCGAATGCTTACTTAAAAACTTTAAGAAATATTTTATACAAAAATAGCCAGAAACAAATGAGACAAAAAAGCCCACAACGAAGGATAACCAGTTGTAATTCAAAAACTCATGCATATCAACTTCGAGAATCGGATAAAAAATCGAAGCGGCAACGATTATCGGCAAACTTAACAAAAATGAATATCTTGCACAAGAAACTCTATCCAACCCAAGGAATATCCCGGTTGAAATTGTTGAACCCGAGCGCGAAATCCCCGGTATAGAAGCAATACCCTGTGCAATACCGATTATGATAGCTGTTTTCAAATCGACTTTGTCAGTTTTCGCTGCTTTTTTTTCTGCAGCCCACTCACCAAGATACAGAATACAGCCTGTTATAAAAATAAAAATCCCAACCACGTAAGGCAGGCTAATCAGTTTTTCAGAAACTATTTTCAGCGGAAACGCTACGAAAACTGTAAAAACAGTACCCAAAAGGATAAAGAGTGCAAGCTTTGCCTCAGGGTCGCCAAAAGATTTTTTTATACAAGCGTTAACGAATGATTTAGTGATTTTGATAATGTCTTCTCTAAAGAACAAAAACACAGCAAGAAGCGTTCCGAGGTGAAGAACTATGTCAAAAACTACCTCCTCAGAACTTCCTGTTACAAATTCTTTATTTGTGAAGTACTTATAAAGGCTGGAGGTCAAAACAAGATGTCCTGAACTCGAGACCGGAAGAAACTCCGTCAAACCTTGTATCAAACCCATTATA
>CAZIVG010000123.1:0-5241 GCA_964542595.1 uncultured Muribaculaceae bacterium
ACTCGTTGCGAAGTCGCTCATTCTTCTCGGTTTCTTTGTCGTAAAGATGCTGTGGGATGCCTTTTTCCGGTTCTTTAAAGAAGAAATCCTGCTTATATTCGTAAGATATTGGGGACCATTCATTCTTTTTTGTCCAGCGGGATTTTAGTTTTCCTGTCAAAGCTGTTTTCTCCAGCCCGTTTTCCAGGAGTTTTCTCGGAAGGTCTTCGTATGCTTCGTCGATGAACTTTTCACAACGTGAGAAAAAATCTTCGCTCGAGTCTTTTCTGTCATGATATTGATAGACGAGGAATCTTGTACCGGCGTAGTTTAGCCTGTTTTGCAGTGTTCCTTCTCCGTTTTTGAGTCTTTCTTTTATATGCGGGAAGATAAAATCTTTGTCTTTCTCGGCTTTCTCCAAGATATCGTCTTTCGCTTTCAGCGCATCCGCATAACGTACAGTAATTCCGAACCCGTAGAACGGATATTCTCTGTCCCCCAGCTTGACCATTTTTGCGTCGTCGTAAACGTTAAGCGCTTCGACCATCAAATTGTCATCTTTTTTTTCGACGATTTCTTTGAGGCGCCCCAGTCTGTATTCGAACCATTCGTTTGAATATTCGCTGTGCAGGTTTAGCCCATACCAATCGAAGTTGTCACGGGCTTGGGTTCTGGGCAGTTCAACAAATTCTCCGCGAAAAGACGGTGGCGTTTGTTTTTGTTGGTTGTTTGTTCTTTTTTGGAAATTTGTTGGTGAAATGTTTTGAATTTTCATTTGATAAACCTTTAACCTTATTTAAAGTGTGTCTAAATAAACAAGAAATGGATTTCTTTTATTTTTGTATCCTTCACTAAGTACAGGATGAAATATTTCCATTTCGTTCACGATGCTCGAAAAATCAAATTGATTTTCAAAATCTTTGAACACAAGTTTTGCTTCCTCTGCTGATTTCGGAGAGCAGCACAGCTGTCTGCCGATCGGCCAATCTTTGTTGTAATCCGCTATCCCTGAAAACATTGTTGCGAGCTTTTCCGGAAACTTTTTAGGGTGAAAGTCTTTGTTTATGTAACGTCTTACGCCTTCTATGAGTTGTTTGTTTACTTTTAGGTTTTTGTAGTTTGCAACACTATACAGAAAATGGTCCCTGTGTTCTTGATCGACTCTGAGTCTGAAAGTGCATAATCTCGGCTCGCTGCGCTCCACAGAGAGGCTGATTTCGAATAGCTCTACAAAGTCTTTGTCCCAGATTTTTGCGATTCTTGTCATTTCTTTGTGGATGAATTTTCCGTTTTTATAAATGGCTTTTATCGCTTCTTCGCTGGGTTGATAGACGATTTTTGAAAATGAAGGACTTTTGTTTTCTTTTTTTGTTTGACAAAAATTGGGTGCTATCGACGATATTCTCATTCTTCCTCCTGTTTTACATAAAATTATCATTGACGTAATTTAAATGAAACCAGCCAATCGGGTAATGGGTCTGAATTTGTTACAAATGTTATTAAAAGAGATAGTTTGTAGTCTTTCATGTTATTTTTTTAATTAACAGACCTTAGCGAAAAGCTTTGAGTTATGAGGCATAGGTGAAAATGGCAAAACTTAAAACAAAATGGATATGTCAAAACTGTGGCTATGAAACCCCGAAGTATCTGGGGAAATGTCCTGATTGCGGGCAATGGAGCACCCTCGTGGAAGAAGTCTTTGAAGCAGTTTCACAGACGGCATCTGCTGCGAAAAGGTCGGCCTTGAACGACACAAAGCCGTGTCTCATAAACGATATCGAAATCGACAACTCAATCCGTTTCACCACAGGAATCGAAGAATTCGACAGGGTCTTGGGCGGCGGACTCGTGCAAGGCTCAATCGTGCTTTTGGCGGGCGACCCCGGAATCGGAAAATCTACGATTCTTTTGCAAACAGGAAAAGCGATTTGTCAAAACGACCGAAAAGCCCTCTACGTCTCGGCAGAAGAGTCTGCGTCTCAGATTAAACTCCGCGCACAAAGGCTCGGCGTTGATTCAAAAAGCCTTTTTATCTATTCTCAAACGAATTTTGAAGCAATAAAACTCCAAATCGAAGAATTAAAACCCGAAGTCCTTATTATTGACAGTATTCAAGCCGTTTATTCCGACAGCGTGACGAGTTCACCCGGCAGCGTTTCTCAAATCAGAGAATGCACAAATATCCTTATGGACATTGCAAAAAACAAAAACATAACAGTAGTAGTAATCGGCCACGTCACAAAAGAAGGCAACATCGCGGGTCCAAAGGTTTTGGAACACATGGTTGACACGGTGATTTACTTTGAAGGGGACAGATACAAGTCTTACAGGCTTTTAAGGTGCATGAAAAACCGTTTCGGAACCACCAACGAAGTCGGCGTTTTCAGTATGTGTGATGACGGATTGCATGAAATCGTGAATCCGAGCGAACTTTTCTTGAACGAGAGAACAAAAAACATCACCCCCGGAAGCGTCGTTATTGCCACAAATGAAGGGACAAGACCGCTTTTAATTGAAATACAGGCGCTTGTCGGAACGACTTCTTATCCTTCGCCAAGAAGGGTTTCGAACGGAATTGAGTACAACAGGCTTTTGCAAATTTTGGCTGTTTTGGAAAAACGAATCGGTCTAAATCTCAGCAAACAAGACGTCTATGTCAACGTTATCGGCGGGATTGAAATAGATGAGCCTGCCGCGGATTTGGGGGTTGCGCTTGCGGTTGCGACCTGTGCGAGAGATGTTGTAGTCAGTCCTGATACTGTGATTGTCGGCGAAATCGGGCTTTCCGGTGAAATCAGATCCGTGAATAATCTGGAAAAAAGAATCAAAGAGGCTGAAAAACTCGGTTTCAAAAAAATCATCACCCCAAAAACCAAAACCCTTAAAAAAGAAGATTATAAAGATATTCAGGTTGTCGAAATCGAACGGCTCCTTGATGCAATCACCGCGTGCGTTTATAAAGAATCATCCAAATAGTTGATTCCCATTCCTGCTTAATCGGTAAAATGTTAATATAACATCACAAAAAATGTATTTGAAACTAGGCAGGACTAAATTAGGGGATTCGTTGGTATAACGACACGAAGATGAGTGAAGAATTAGAATACAGTTCTTATAACAGGATAAAAAGGCTTTCCGACGAAGAGTTGGAAACACTTTGGCATTCTTATCTCGCGGATAAGTCGAACAAACAGTTGCGAGACAAGCTGATTGTCCAATACATCTATCTGACGAGATATGTAATCGGTCGTGTAAAAATGAATCTGCCCCAAAGTTTCTCCATTGAAGACATTACGAGTTACGGTGTCGAGGGCTTGATTGACGCCATTGAAAAGTTCACCCCCGACAGAGGTGCAAGGTTTGAGACCTATGCTCTGATGAGAATCAGAGGGACAATCATCGACAAAATCCGTGCACAAGACTGGGTCCCGAGAAGCACGAGAAAGAAAATCAAAGAAATCAAACTCTGTGCCGAAACCCTTAAACAACAACTCGGACGCGCTGCAACGACCACCGAAATTGCTAATGCAATGAATATGGAAAAAGAAAAGGTCGAAAGCCTTCTTGCTGATGAAATGCAAGTTGGTTCGCTGTATGACAAAAAAGGTTCTTCAGAGGAAAGTGTTGAAATTATCGATACGCTTCAGGATGAAAACTCCAAAAATCCTTTGGAACAGCTTGTTGACAAGGATGTGAAAAAAGAATTACAACTCGCGCTGAAGCGTTTGCCTGAGAGAGAAAGAATGATTATGGTGCTTTATTATCACGAGAACATGACTCTCAAGGAAATCGGTGAAACGATTAATGTTTCTGAATCAAGGGTTTGTCAGCTTCATGCACAAGCGATTATGAAGCTGAAGAACATTCTCAGCACAGGTCGTTCTGACCGACTGACAAAGAGTATTGTCTAGAATTTAAATTTCTAGTACGATATTTTGCCTTCGTTGATAACTTTTGCTGCGCAATCCAACCCTGTTTTTGAAGTTGTGCAATTTGGACTGCTTGTTCCTCGTCCGGCAGGGTAAAATCCTTTATCATCAGGATACCAGTAAAAAGCAAAAACATCGTAGCCTAAAATATTAGGTTTCTTTTCTGCACCGTTAACATCCACAATGAAAATAATGTGGCTGTTTGGTTGAATATCGAATGCCCAACTCATCCCGTCAGCTGTTTGGAATGCTCTGGCCGGTGAGCCATAGCCGTTTGCTGTTAATGAAGTGAATCGGCTTCCGTCAAGTTGGTAAAAAATCCCATCGCCCATGCAGCCTGATGTTTGTATGCATTCTTTTGAAATATTCAGGTATGCTTTTATGTTTTCGAAGTCTTGTTGCGTGTCTGCGTCAGTCAGTCCCCATCTTTTTAAGGGGCCGTTTTCTTGTTCGGCAAGATAAATCGCTTGTGCCAACGTTAAGTATGCTTTTTTGCATCCTGCTGCGAGTTCTCTCATTTCTGCATTTTTGCGGATTCCGGGTATTGTCATTGCACCAATGACACCGATTATCATTAATGTTAAGAGGACTTCTGCAAGGCTGAATCCTTTTTTCTTTTTCATTTTATTCTCCTTAGTAATTAATGGCACCTTCTCTGATTACTCTGGCTGCGCAATCTCTTCCTGCCCCGTCTCTGTGGCAGTCGCCGTTCCCGCCGGCGTCAATTCCTGCGGGTACGAGTCCGTTGTCGCCCAATACGAAAATGAATGTGTCATCGCCGAGTCTGTTTGGTCCTTTGTTTCCGTTTATGTCAACAGCAAATATCATTGTCGCTGAGTCCTTTCTGCTTACGTTGAAGTCTTCGGTTGTTATGTCAAAGGTTACGTTCATTCCGTCTGCTGTTTTGAAAGAAATCGGAGGGAGTCCGTATCCTTGTGAGGAAAAGTTTGCTGCTGCTTCTTTGTTAAGGCCTTTTGTTGCGGGAGTCCAGCATCCGTCTTTGTCTATACATTCTTTGATTATGTTCAAGTGTTTTTTGATTCTGTTATAGTTCGCTACTGATGCAGAATCGACCATTTCCCATTTTTCATAAGGGTTGTAAGCTTTTGCCATTTCTACGGCGTCCGAAAGAATAATGAACGCCTTTTTGCAGCCCTCTGCGTTAACTGTTTTTTGAGTGTTTCCGCTTATGACAGGGATTGTTAATGCAGCGATAACGCCTATTACTGTCAAGGAAATAAGAACTTCTGATAGTGTAAAAGCTTTTTTCATTTTTTTGGGGAACTCCTTTTTGGGATACAACAAGTAAATCATATTTTTGATGATTTTACAA
>CAZIVG010000124.1:0-5159 GCA_964542595.1 uncultured Muribaculaceae bacterium
TCGCATTGCTCAAAAGGTTGTACAAAATCTGTTGAATTTTCTGATAATCCGCTTCAATCTCGAGGAAGTCTTTCGTAACTTTTTCGAGGGTAATTTCTTTTTTATTCGCAAGCGGGCGCACAATGTTCGTGACCTCGTTCAGTGAAGTTTGGAGGTTAAACTTTGAAAGAGCAAGCTTCAAGGCTTTCGCCTCAATTTTCGAAATCTCCAAAATCTCGTTAATCATCCCGAGCAGGTGAAGCCCTGAAACGTGGATGTCCGAGACATATTCCTCCTGTTTTGGGGTAAGGTCGCCGAAAATCTTCATTGACAAAGCCTCTGAAAACCCGATAATCGCGTTCAACGGCGTGCGAAGTTCGTGTGAGATATTCGCCAAAAACTCGTTTTTAATCTTGTCCGCCTCAAGGATTTTTTCGTTCTGTTTTTTTATCGTCGAAAACGCCATGGTCTTTTCCACGAGGCTGTCTTGCAATGCGCGAAGCTGGAGTTTGAAGACACTCGTCAACTCAGAATCCTTAATTGAATATGAAACAATCGAAGAAAACACATTCGCCAACTCCAAATCCTGCTTTGTGAAAGGTTTTTTCGCACTTCTTGAAAGCAAAATAAACCCAAAAACCGTGTCACGAAGCGCAAGTTTCGTAATCAAGTAATTCGAATTGGTTGCATTGAACTCCGCTGTCTTAAAAATACTTTTTTTCTCATCAAAAATCGCGCCTTGAGCGTCATAAAGGGTCGATTTGATTATCTCAGGGAAATTAATCATCGTGACCCGCTCGGGAATCGGCGCAAGTTTCGTTTTTGCTTCATCACAGACTTTTCGATATTGAATGTTCGCACTGCCCGCGTTCAAGTAGCAAATGTATGCGAATTCATAGTCAACAGAGGGTTTTAACTCCTCCAAAATCTTTTCAAAATTCTTTTCCAAGTCCTCACCGGAAGAAAGAATCTCAGGTATTTTTACCAGAATGTTTTTAAACTTTGTTTCCATATCTTTAACATTATATGAGTATAAAGAGATAAAGACAAGTTTTTTGATTGAAATTAAAAATGCTTCGTGCTATGCTGGGACCCCGAAACATTAACGACCCTGACAAAAAAGCAGGGCTGAAATTTTTAGGCCACACACTTCAAGAGAAATATTAATATGTTCAACAAAATCACAAGCACGAATGTGCTCAAAAAGCTTCCGCTAAAAAACACCGCAAAAAGATGCATCATCGGCATCGAAATGGCGGGAATAATCGGCACAGCGAGTTCTACAAGAGTCGGTGAAATGGCGAAAACAGCAGAAAACAGCCTAAGGCCGAATGTCTATTCCGCAAGAAAGGCATTGAAATACAAGGAAAGCGCTGATTCCATAGCGGACATAAACCGCGCACTCCTTGCCATACGTGAGCAAGCAGCTATATTTAAAAGTCAAAAATCAGTCGTGATGAAAATAATGAACGAAGACGAAAACATAGCAGCGACAGCAGACACAACAAAACTCGCCGAAAAAATCGTCACGATAGCGAAAAAACTCGACGCAAACCCTGTTCATATCGCCTGCATTGCGAAGGAAGAAACGCATTTTACAGAGCATGTCAGCAGAGGTTCGGGGCACGGGATTATGCAAATCACTCCGATTGTCGCAAAGGATATGTTTTTGCGCCCATCGTATTATCACGAAGAACTGGAAAAAATCACAGCAAAATACAAAAACCATCGCGAATTTTTCAAAGCGATTCAAAAGAAAACCACCCTCAATATCGAAGTAGGAACCCTTTTATTCCAAGCAAGGCTTGAAGAAACAAAGGGCAATGTAAAAAACGCGCTCATGCTTTACAACGGTTCCTCGATAAAACACAGTTATGCCTCAAAAATTATGGCTGACATTAAAAAGTACGAAAAAATCCTCGAAAAAAGACTATAAAAAAAGCTAATCATCATTCCAGCGCAGGTTCGGAGTCGAAGTGTCGATTGTGATTTTGGATTTGACGACAGGCATGTGAAACGGTACAAAAATCTCTATTTTCGACATATCCCTGTCATAAGAAAATCGCTTATCCCCGATATGCAACGTCTTATGCCTCGCATTCGTTTGCATTGCAGCAAATCTACCCTCCTGCTTCATCAAAGAAAGTTTCGGAATTTCCGTCTCAATAACAACAACGGGATAATCGGGACGAGAAATCGGTTTCGCCACAGAAGCAGCAATGTCATAAACAGATGTAACCGACAAAAATTCACTCTTTGAACTGTTTTTTATCTTGTCAACGACCCGATCATAAACAGTGAAGCCGTCTTTGGAATCCCTTGTAAGATAATATTTTATGGCCTCAATCACGTTTTCGGGATTTTTGTAAGCGACAGCATAATTTCCGTCACGCTTCAATTTTTCAACAAGTTCTTCAGGTTTTTTGGAATACAATCCGCGATAAACCGTCTCTGTGCCTAAATACTCCGAAAAGCCCTGCCTTAGCGAAAAAGGCTCCAACTCGTTTGTATCAATATTCTTTTCTTTAACATATTGGACAAGTTCTTCAACATGAGCCGCAACCCCGGGGTCTATCAACAGGGCCTTGTGTTTTTGAGCAATGCCGGATTCGTCGAAACATTTATTGTAAAAATCCGAATGACTTCCATAAAGTTTTTCAATCAAAAACCCTAGTCCGGCACTGTTTTTTGACACAAAATCATACATTTTCGGACTGTCAAAAGGAGAAATTTTCTTCTCAATCGATTCCTCAAAAACCTCCTGCGCACACTTTTGGGCGGAAGGAAAACCGTTTTTTTCATCTTCGATTCTGATTTTTTTAACTGTCTCATCGAAAGTTTTGAAAGGCTCTTCTTTGAGGTTCGCTTTCATTTTTTTCAAAAGGTTTTCATCAAATACGGGCTTGTTATTTTTTTTCAAACACTCCATAAAATCATCGTTAAAGCTGTCTAGAAAAAATTCCTTATCATCCTCGTCCCATTCTTCATGATAACTTATCAACTCTTTTCGAATAGCCGATAAAAGTATTCTAAAATCTTTAGATTTTGGCTCGATTGAGATTTTATCGGGAAGCTGCCCCTTTTCCTTGAGTTTTTTTACAACCTCACCTGCATTATCCTCTGCGCCAAATCGCAAAAGCCCTTGAGTCAAGGTTTTTTTCAGGGTTTCTTCGTTTATGAGCGGTGCGGATTGTGACTTCAAGGAAGCATTAATCATTCTTTGAAACTCATAGTCTATGCGCGACGATTCAGCCTTCGGCATGCCAAAAGTGTTAAAATTGTCGATGTCTTCGATAGGTTTGCCTTTGTGCTTTTCATAAAAATCATCCAAAAAGTTTTCAAAGTTCTTGATTTCCTGACAAGGCTCCTCTCCTTTAAAAGAAAGAACATAACCCCTCGGGAAAACAGGAAAAACAGGACATTCTTTACTGAAATTGTTCTCAATGCGACTTTTTTGAACGTCATTTTTCGGGCATGAGATTTTGCTGAAAACTGTTGAAGAAACCGGGTTTACTCTCATTTTTCATTCTCTTTTAATTTTGTAATTATTGATTTAAAATACAAACAAATTATTTTTTGCTAGAATAGCAATTATTTTTCTTCACAAGTTTTAGAGAAAAAAAGTGAGCCTGTCGGACAGATAAATGAACAAAACTATCCCCCCGATACCCCTAAAAAGTATATCATTCAAAACGATTCGCCCACAAATCGGCGCAGTCAAAGCACCCTTCATAAAACCTATTTACAACGATGTTAAAGCGAATTTGAATGGAGTTCGCCCTTGCACCTTTGTGACTCACAAACTCTCAGATTCAGAAATATTCACGATTTCAAACGCGTTTGAAACGGCCAGAAAGTCTTGTTTGAAAGGGCTTTCCACCACAAAGGGAATGAACTTTAAAGACAGAGAAAAACTCTGCAAACCCCTTGGTCAAACAGATTCAGATGTTTTTGCACTGGTTTCTCTCGGAGAAAAACCCTCTATGGTTGTTTCAGAAAAAGGAATCGCAGCCCTTCAATCAATAAACGTAAAAGGCTTTGACACGCTTTTGCGAACAAAAAGGCCGCAGGAACAAATCGTCACTGACAATCTGTTTTTCTTCAACAGAACTGCGACCCAAGAAATTATTGAAAAAAACAAAGATTTTTATACAAAAAGACTGGACTTGCCCAAAGGAACAACAAAAGAAGATATTTACAACCTTTTACTCAGTCCGAAAAGCCCTCTTTTAAACGAAAAAGGGTTCAGTGACATAATCGGAATGACATTCGGTTATCCGAAAAAAAATTCAATGATTTATCAGCTTGAATCGAATATCGAAAATCTCACAAAAAAAAGAGAGAACCTCAACGAATACAAAAAAGAGCTGAAAACGTTTTTGCGAAGCGACTCTTCACCATACAAAAACTTCAACGAAAACTTCAAAAAATCGCTCGAAAAAGCTATCGACAAGATTTCTAAAATAGAATTTTCGTCAGAAATTTTTCTCAAAGACAAAAAACTAAACTCCTATCCTTTCATAAAGTATGTAAACGAAAACTGTGAAATCAAAAGGATTAGCGACAGTTACAGAAACGCCGCAAAAAAACTAAAAAAAATCGACGACGAAAATCGCATAAAAAAATTCCTAAACTCTGTCGAATCTCAAAAATCCGATTACCAAGCGGCACTGAAAGCTTATTGGGGATAATAACACAAATCCGACGTCGCACGTTTCGCCTGCTGACTCCACCTCATAAAAAAATCGCCCTCACTATTTTCAGTGAGAAGCGATTTTTAAATTTAAGCCTGAGAACTAGGCGTTGCCTGCAGTGCCCAAAACTTGCATTTTGTGTTTAACAAGTTCTTTAACAGCAGTTCTGCCGGGTCCCATGTATTCTCTCGGGTCGAATTTTGAAGGCTCTTCAACGAAGAATTCTCTGATTGTAGAAGTCATAGCCAATCTCAAGTCTGTGTCGATGTTGATTTTCGCAACGCCGTTTTTAGAAGCGAATGAAAGCATTTCTTCAGGAACGCCTTGAGCGTTAGGCAACTGACCGCCGTATTTGTTGCATTTTGCAACGAGTTCTTGAGGAACTGAAGAAGCACCGTGAAGAACGATAGGGAAGTCATAGCCGACTGCTTCGTTAACAGCTTTTTTGATTTCAGCCAATCTGTCGAAGTCAAGTTTCGCTTCACC
>CAZIVG010000125.1:0-5142 GCA_964542595.1 uncultured Muribaculaceae bacterium
AAAACTATGCCTTGCGGCTTTCGGATGCTGCTTGCTGATTTGCTGTATTTATGTTTGTGAAGAGATTTCCACTCGTTGTTTGCAGGTTTTCAACAGAAGTGTTTTCGTCCATTGCAGTGGCTGTAGAGATGTTGTTGTCCAAAGCTTTTGAAACGCTTGATGCCTCTGTTGTATTTTTATTTATGGTTTTTGTTTCTTTTCTTGAGAACCCTGAAGTGTTTGTTTCAGAGTTTGATTCTTTTTTTGCTTGAATGATTGCAGAAATGCCACCTGCAATAGCTACCCCTGTGCTTGCTGCACCAAGTACCATTCCGAAAATTGAAGCAGCATTTGCAAATTTTTGTGCTTTACTGGTTCCTGAATCCAGGCTCCAGTTTGTGTATTGTTTGTTCCATTCAACGCCGCTTGTGCCGCCGAGAACGTGACCAAAGTCTGCGCATCCTCTCCAGCCTTGCATTGATGTGTCACCTTTGCCGGTTGAGATGGGAGGTCTGTTAAAATTATTATTGACATTGCCTGTGCCTGTTGAATCAGGTAATTTTCTTTTGTAAGCATCTAGTGTCATAATAGTTCTCTCTGTTTTTTATCTCTATGTATATATAAAGTATATAATTTTGAGAAAATTGCTCTTTTTGTATATGCTCTCTTAATATTTCTTTACATTAAGGTTTGCCCCTTTCGCTTGCTTTGTGTTAAATTCAAAAGAGATAAAGTTGTTGAGTAGGATTATGGGCGAAAAACTGGATATAATTACCATCGGCGAAAGCCTGATAGAACTTTCAAGCGAGAAGAGTCTGGCTTATGCTGAATCTTTGGACAAATATTACGGCGGAGATACTTTATGTACAGCTGTTGCGGCTATGCGTTTGGGTTCAAAGACCGGTTACATAACAAGAGTCGGGAATGACCCGTTTCGAGAATTTTTGATGGATAGCTGGCAGTCAGAGGGGGTAGATATCTCTCAAGTGAAGCTTATTGATGGTTTTAACGGTGTTTATTTTATTGGACATCCTGAATTTTCAGAGAAAGAGTTTGTTTATTATCGTAAAAAGACCGCCGCGACAAAGCTTTCTATCGATGATATTTCATCAGATTATATTTGTTGTGCGGATGTTGTTTATGCAACAGGAGTTACTCAATCACTTTCTCTTTCAGCAAAAGAAGCTGTTGCGAAAGCTTTTAAGGTTGCATCTGAACAAAAGATTTCTACTGCGTACGACCCGAACTTTGACTCGAGACTTTGGGGTGCAGATGATGCAAAAGACGCTTTTGAAGAAATTGAGCAATACGTTGATATTATTTTCTTAAGTTTAGAGCATGACGCGATTCGTGTTTTTGATTTGGATTCTCCGGATAAGTGTATTAAATATTTTTGGGATAAAGGAATAAAAACTGTCGTTGTGAAATCAGCAAAAGACAGAGGCTATTTTGTCGGGTTCGAGGGTGATATCACTTTCGTTAATTTCTGGACGGATGAGATTATCGATTCTACAGGTTCCGGTGATGCTTTTAACGGAGCATTTTTGCATGGACTGAATTCCGGTATGACGCCTATCGAAGCTGCAAAGTTGGCGTCGATTGACGCAGGGATTCAGTGCAAAGGGGTTGGTGCAATAAAATCTACCCCGAACAAAGAACAAGTGTATTCAGTTTATTATGGATAAAAATATGAGTAATAAAAAAATAGCAGTATCAGGCTACTACGGCTTCGACAATTTTGGTGATGAGGCGATTTTAAAGGTTTTGGCTAATGAGTTGAATAAAAACGGTTTTGAAGTTACTGTTTTTTCTAAGAGTCCCGACAAAACAGCAGCAAGTCTCAATGTCAATTCTGTTTATACATTTTCAATTAAAAATGTTGTTGAAACTTTGAAAAATACAGATGTTTTAATCAGCGGCGGCGGGAGTCTTTTGCAAGATGCGACGAGTCTAAAAAGTCTTTTATATTATTTATTCGTGATATTTGTTGCGCTTTTTTACAAAAAAGAAGTGATAATTTTTGCTCAAGGGATTGGCCCGATTCGAAATCCAATCGGAAATTTTTTGACAAAAACACTTTTGAAAAAATGTAAATATATTACCGTTAGAGATGAACGAAGTCTTTTTCGTTTGAGAGGCTGGAATCTTGCGCCGGAGTTGGTTTCTGACCCTGTTTGGAACATTGAACTTAAGGAAACGATTTCGATGGATCGAGTCGGGGTACAATTGAGAGATTGGAAAGGTTTGTCTCAAAAATATCTTATTGCGCTCGCAAGACAAATTTGTGCTAATTTCTCTGATAAAGAGATTTATATTTATTCATTTCAAGACGCACTGGATTTGGATTTGTGCAAGAACTTTGAAGCACAGTTGAAACTTGTTAACCCTGAAATAAAAACGGTTCTGTTAAACGGTTTGACGATTGATGAGACTGTTCAGTCGTTTGCAAATTTGGATTATCTTGTCGGGATGAGATACCATGCCTGTCTTTTGGCTTTGAAATACGGGATTCCGACATTGGCTTTGAGTTATGACGAAAAGGTTGAGAAGATTGCAAAAAGATTTGAGATTCCTTGTTCTTTCTTGAACGATGAACAGGATTTTGAGAGACTTTTCAGTGAATTAAAAAATCTGCAAACTCAGGAACTTAAAGAAAAAGCCAGGGCTTGCAGATTTGATTTTGAGAAAGTTTTGAAGGCAATTTCGATTTAAACGTTTTAAGCCACTCGTGTCGCAGTCACTCTCAAGTAAAAATCATATTCCGTTTTAATCATTAAGGCTTTTGGAACACCATAACATATTCATGTTTGAAGATATAAAAACCGCCGTAAAGCGCTCTGTATCTCCAGAGATTGGCTGTTCTTCCTTTAGCTTTTTCGTTGCCTTGAATATCTTTTACGATGACAGCTTTGGTGATGAAACCGGCGCGGTTCATTCTTTCCATACAGCCGAAACTCAACGGGAAGTACTGACCTTTGGCATATTTGTCACCGATAATCAGGGCAGCAAATCTTCCTTTTTCAAGTTTTTCAAATCCGTTTCTTGCGACTTCTTCAAAAAGGTCATAAAATTCTTCCGTTGAAGAGCAGTTTGAAAGATCTTCTTTTTTGTCTGAAAATCTGATTATATCATCGTATGGCGGGTGAAGCATCAAAAACTGTGCTTTTTCTGCACCCATAACTTCTAATCTGTCTTGAATTTTCGGTCCTACGTCAGAAGAGGCGCTGTCTCCACAGATTATATTTACATCTGTAACTAAAGTTTTCGGGTCAAATTTTTGGCTGACATAATCGACCATTTCTTGTTTCAATTCCACTCCGATACAGCGTCTGCCCATGTTGACAGCTTCAATTCCTGAAGTTCCTGAGCCAAAAAACAGGTCTAAAACAATATCATTTTTCTTTGTGAAACGTTCATAAAGCTGGTGCGCGATTTGCGGAATATAGTTTCCGTGGTAATCGTATGAGTGACCGTTTGACTTGTCACGGTTTGGGAACTCCCAGAGAGTGTCTGTTTTTATGTGAGAGTATTCTTTCCAATTATTCAAATCAATATCGTTGTAAGGTTTCGTAAGCGGTTTTTTGGGTGCTTCTGCTACTCGTAAATCAGGCGTAGTGACTTGTGGCTTAGTCTTTAAATTTGTTTTTCTCGGAGCCAAAATAATATCCCTCATATTTTTCTACAACTTAAGTATAAAGAAATATGAAGGATATTAAATCAAATATATAGATGAGTTTGAATGTTAAATTGAATTAAAAATTAATTGCTTTAACAATATCATTTAATTCTGCAGAGGTTTTTTTAACCTCTGTGTCAGAGTATTTTATAGCTGAATCAGGGTCTTTTAGCCCGTTTCCTGTGAGGACACAAACTATTTTTGCATCGTTTTCAATAATACCCATTTTGAGTGCTTTTATCACACCTGCGACTGATGCTGCGCTCGCGGGTTCACAAAGAATGCCTTCGTTCGCTGCAATCATTTTGTACGCTTCCACGATTTCTGCATCTGTAACGTAGTTGATAATGCCGCCGGATTTGTCGCGTGCATTTTCTGCTTGTTTCCAGCTTGCGGGGTTGCCAATTCTGATTGCTGTTGTGATTGTCTCAGGCTTCATTATTCTTTCGCCTTTTACGATTGCCGCCGCACCCTCTGCTTCAAACCCCATCATTTTGGGTAAGTGAGTTGTTTTTCCGAGTGATAAAAATTCCTCATAGCCTTTGAAGTAAGCTGTGATATTTCCTGCGTTTCCGACAGGGATGAAATGGTAATCAGGAGCGTCACCGAGTGCTTCGCAGATTTCAAACGCGCCTGTTTTTTGTCCTTCGATTCGATAAGGATTCACAGAATTTACCAGAGTAATAGGGTATTTCTCTGAAATTTCGATTACTCTTTCGAGTGCTTCGTCAAAGTTTCCTTTGATTGCGATGATTTCCGCACCATACATCATGGCTTGAGACAGTTTACCAAGCGCAATGTATCCGTCAGGGATTAAAACATAGGCTTTCATGCCTGCTTTGGCAGCATAGGCAGCAGCAGCAGCCGAGGTGTTGCCTGTTGAAGCGCAGATGATGGCTTTTGAGCCTGCTTCTTTTGCTTTTGTTACAGCCATTGTCATACCGCGGTCTTTGAAACTTCCTGTGGGGTTTGCACCTTCGAATTTCAAATAGATTTCGCAGCCCATTTTGTCCAATCCGATTTTTTTTGCGAGATTTTCTGCTTTGATTAAGGGAGTGTTTCCTTCATTCAATGATACAATCGGGGTTGTATCAGTTACGGGTAAATATTCTCTGTATCTGTTGATTAAGCCTTCGTAGTGGCCTTTTTGCTGAAATTTTTCCATTTTCTACTCCATAACTCTTATTAAATTGTTTATCTTAATAATATTTTTGTTGCTCTCAAGTTCCTCGATTGCTTCGATGACATCATTTTCAAGACTTGTTTCTGTAATGATTACGATTTGGGCAGTGTTTTCTTTGCCGATTCCTTTTTGTAAAACGCTGGCGAGACTGATGTTGTGTCTTCCGCAGATTTCACCTATAAAACCGATTACTCCCGGTGAATTTGTTGCAGAAATTGAAATATAGTACTTGTTTTCTGTCTCTTTGATATCGATTTGTTGAGCAGAGACGTCGTGGTTGCACTTCATCAATGGCAGAACACAC
>CAZIVG010000126.1:0-1616 GCA_964542595.1 uncultured Muribaculaceae bacterium
ATTCGGACTTAATGCGGCGAAAATAAAAAACACAACCGATCGTGCAACAAGTTATATAGGACTGGGGTTAGGCAAGATTGCATCACTCAAACCCACTCAAAAACTCGTTGATTTTTTGAAAGACAAAAACTATCAAGAACATCTCGCGGCTTTTGTCGGTTGCGTGCTATCAGGATTTTATATGCTTGATACAGCAAAATCAAAAACAATTGAAAAAGAACAAAAAGCACCATTAATAATGAATCAGGGGATTGTTTGTGCAATGTCAACAGTGGGTGCATACACTCTCAACAATTACTTGAACAAAAAATTAAATCACGCAGCCGAACTTTTCCACATTGCACAAATAGAAGACAAAGGACTCCAACAAGAGTTTTTGAAATGCAAAACTGATTATTCTCATATCAAAGAACTGGAAAAGCAGGCCTTAACAAACCCTGAAATGAAACCTGTTTTTGGTGAACTTGAAAAGAAATTTGAGTTTTCCAACACTGTGAAAGTTTATTTAAAAGAAGAACTTAAAAAGAACAAAACAGATGAAACAGCTAAAAGCTTTTTAAAGGAAATTAAAAACATAAAGAATAATGGCGGAAAAGACAAAGCAGACATAATAAAAGAACTTTTCTTGCAGAAAATGAGCAATAGCAAATCAATGCAAACAACCTACCAAAGAGCATCTATGAATAACGCAATTTCAAAGCTTTCCGGATTAAAATCATCGGGAAAACTTGCGAGTATGATTAATGGATTCAGAACTGCTCAAGCACTCGTTATATTCGCGCTTATTTATCGTTTCGTTGCTCCTGTATTCGCAACACCGATTGCAAACAAATTGAGCGAAAAGATTTCTGCTAAGAAAAAAGCTCAAAAAACCCCACAAAAAGCGGCATAAAAAAAACCCGCCAATACGAATTGAACGGGGATTGGTTAGGTTTTAGTTTGGTTAGTTGGTTTATAATAGGATTTATTGATTTATTTACCTGTGAAAAATCTGAGAACTGCGCCCCAAGCAGATGAATCATTGCTTGTATTAGGAGTTGCAGGAGCCTGAGGAGCAGGCAACAAACCTTGTGGCTTGTTAGCCGGTAATTGACCTACGAGACTATTATCTCTGGGGAGAAACTCGTTAATCGGTTTCAAAGCAGGACCATTGTTGTACGGAGTCGGAAGATTCACATTCATTGATGAACCGTTAGGCAAAAGGCCTCTTACATTTGAATCAGGAGCGGGCAAAAAACCTCTTACATTTGAACCGGGAGCCGGCAAGAAGCCTCTTACTGCACCAATTTCTTCAAAAGGTGTATCAACTGCAAGTTCTTGAATTGTTGGTTTTCTGAGTTTTCTCGCAGAACCTGTAATAGTCAATCCATTATCAGCAAGAACAGGAAGTCCTCCATTGTTTGTGTTTGTAACAGGAGCGGGCAATCTTCTTTGTGCAGGCAATTGACCTACCAATGAACCACCCGGAAGGAATGAGTCAATCGGTTTCAAGTTCAAGCCATTATTCACAACAGCAGGGAGGCTGTTTGGATCAATTGGTTTACGACCGGGCAAACCTGGTGTTGGAGGTACTTGAGTTGGAGGTACCTGAGTTGGAGGTACCTGAGTTGGAGGTA
>CAZIVG010000126.1:1716-5128 GCA_964542595.1 uncultured Muribaculaceae bacterium
GAGGTACCTGAGTTGGAGGTACCTGAGTTGGAGGTACCTGAGTTGGAGGTACCTGTGTTGGAGGTACCGGCGGTGTTTGACCACCGTTGTTCAATCCGTTCAAGATACCATTTCTTGATGTCATGTTATCCAATCTGCTATATGGCTTAGTATTGGGATTCAAATATCTTGGAGCGACTGTCGGTAAATTACCTGTTACAGAAAGATCGGGGCCAACCGGAGGTGTTGGAGGTACCGGTGTTGGAGGTACCGGTGTTGGAGGTGTTGGGGCTTTCTTACCTTTGCCTTTTCTCAAAGCGAGAAGAACCGCAGCAGTACCCAATACTGTACCGGCAATACCCAAAATCATCGGCAACTCGTCTTTTTTCTTATGAGCGGCGATTGGTCTTGTATAATAGTTGCTTCTGGCACAATCACCTTTAACAAGTTGATCAGCACCAAACTGACCGACACCCACATTCATCATAGGGCTCATATAACCCATATTCATAATGTTTGTGTTGTTTACTGAACCACCTGCCAATCCTGCAGCACCCGTATTAGCGGAATAATTTGCTGAAACATTGTACATAGGCTTCATTAAACTTTGAAAGCTTGTGCTGTAATCATCATAATACATAACCTAATCTCCAAACTACATTTTAAAATCTAACCTTACATTTATAAAAACAATCGGATTGTAAAAATTGCCTAAGTTGAAAATAATGTTAAGAAATATTAAATATATTTATTAATGAAATCTGTTAATTTAAATGTCAGCAAGTACAATAGACATAAGGTTTAAATATTCTTTATAAAATTAAGAGGAGATTAGGATGCTAGAATTTAACTGCAAGAATGTTTCTGCGAGCATTATTGGCGAGGAAAACGGCCTTCATCTTGAAGCAGAGTTTGACGAATACAATGATCGCATTGCAAAAATCATTAATGATCTAAATTCTAGAAAAGACAAACCAAGACAGTGGTTGCGCTGGATGAATCTCGGCTACAATGAAGAAACAGTTTGGCTTGTAAAAGAGTTCGCAGCAATGGTTCAAGGTCGATTTGAGAATGTTTTAATTCTCGGAATCGGTGGTTCTGCTTTGGGCGGAATGGCGGTTTGTGAAGCACTTTTAAAACCTTACTGGAATTTACTTTCTGAAGAACAAAGAAACAACCTTCCAAAAATATTTTTCCTGGACAACATTGACCCTGATCAGATGAACGGGCTTTTCGAAGTTCTTGATTTGAAAAAAACTTTAGTAAACGTGATTACAAAATCAGGTTCAACAGCCGAGACAATGTCTCAATTTATGGTTTTGAAAGACAAACTAAAACAAGAACTCGGTGACGATTACAGAAAACATATTGTTGCAACAACCGATTCGACAACAGGGATTTTAAGGCAGATTTCAAACGAAGAAGGCTACAAAACTTTCATCGTACCTGATGATGTGGGCGGAAGATTTTCTGTATTTTCTGCGGTAGGTTTGCTTCCTTTTGCTCTTGTAGGAATTGATATTGAAGAACTGATTCAAGGCGTAAAAGACATGGATCTTGCTTTGAAAAACACGAATATTTACCACAATATTGCCGCACAAAATGCATTGATTCACTACTTAATGGATACTAAAAAAGGCAAGAATATTTCGGTCATGATGCCTTATTCCAGCAGACTAAAATACGTTTCAGACTGGTATGTACAACTTTGGGCAGAAAGCTTAGGTAAAGAATTCGACAATGACGGAAACAAAGTCAACATTGGCCCAACGCCTGTAAAAGCTGTAGGGGTAACAGACCAACACTCCCAGATTCAACTTTACAACGAAGGTCCTAACAACAAAGTTATAAATTTCATAAGGGTGAAAGAATTTGACACAACGCTTGAAATCCCTAAAATTTTCGAATATACGGGAGTCGGTTACCTAGGTGGAAAGACCATCAACGAACTTCTAAATGCAGAAGCAGACTCCACAAAAATAACTTTGAATGATTACCAAAGGCCAAACGTAACCATCACGCTTGAAAAGATTAATCCATACAACGTCGGCCAGCTTTTGTACATGCTAGAGGTTCAAACCGCGATTACAGGTGAATTGTACAATATCAATCCGTTTGATCAACCAGGCGTCGAACAGGCAAAGAATTATACCTACGCTCTTATGGGCAGAGCAGGCTACGAAGAATCGGCCCACGATTTAAAAGAAAAAATGGCGATGGAATAACCTTCCCTGCTGCAAAGCAGGCTATGTTACATTAAGTTACAATCTGATACATGAAGTTTTGTATCTGCTAGAATAAAATTGGAGCTTTTTAATAGAGAGATGTCTTTTTATGTCAGAAATTAACTACTTAGAAATTATACAAAATAAACTGGATGCACTGGTTGATAAAATAATTCAAAAGGAAAATTCAGATGAGAATTTCAGAATAACCTATGCTCAAATCCTTGAAAAAATTAACACAAAAATGGACATCTTCTCAAGTGCAGAAGATTATGAAAGAATTGGTCTTTTAGGATTAGAGATTAAAAATCTGATGAAAGACCGCCAAGAAATCGTTGACGGAAAGTTTAACGCAATCAAAGGCGAGTTCGAAAACTTAAACGAAATATTGACAAACTCTTTAAAAACTCCGGAACTTCTTGCTGCATTCAACAAAATCCAAAACCAAATTCATTACTTCGCAGAAGAGCAAGAAAACCAAAAATTCGCATTCAATTCTATTGTTTCTCATATCGAAAAATTCGGCACGCTCGAAGAAACTAACGACAACATGAGAGCAAATTTTGCTATTGTTAAAGAGCAAAACACAATTATCAATGAAAATGTAAACAAACAAATTGATTTGATAAATAAAATAAATGAAGAATTGAAAAACGCAGACGAAAAATCTCTTGATGAAATAAAAAAGATTATATTCTCTCTCAAAGACCTTTCAGAATCGCTCAACAACGACAACACTGCTCTAAAAAACACTATCAACGAAAAGGTAGATTCTGTTGTTCGAAAAATCCAAGAAACAGACTCCTTTATAGAAATTTTAAACAGCAACCTCACAACTCTGATTCAAGTCGTAGGTAACATTTTCGAAGACGAAGATTTTATTGAATTAAAGTCAGATGTTGCTGATATTCTGGTCAAAACTGCTATAAGTGCAGAAGCAATAAAAAATCTTGCAACAAAAGAAGAGTTTTTGGAAAACGCTTCCAGAAATAAAGAAGAAATTAAAAAATATAATAAAGAATTAATTGAAGAGTTGGAATCAAGCTTGCTTGAAAAGCTTGATTTGAGCGAACTTCAACAGATAAAAGACATTAGCGAAAAAATGTTCTTCCAAGGTACAGAAGTACTGAAAGAAGAAATTTGGGGTTTGCAAGATAAGATAAATACAATTCAGGAACAATCATTGATGATTGAAGATTCCATCAATG
>CAZIVG010000127.1:0-5094 GCA_964542595.1 uncultured Muribaculaceae bacterium
GTTTGTTGCTTTGCAGCGGGCTTTATGATTTTTCCCGGTTGGATTTGTATGCATTTGTGGAACTTTATTGCCGGATTTTTCTTCGAAATGCCCAGAATGTCCCTTTTGCACGGTTCTATTTTGTGGTTGATTGTTGCGCTTTCAACCTATGCGCTCAACCGCGGAAACCTTTCTATTTCTTTGGGAATGTCTTCTCAGCCTCCCGCTTACAACAATGAGGAGAGAATAAAAGAAATTATCAAAAAGATTAATGAAAAAAATGCGAATATCGTTCCTGTTACGAAAAATCAATCTTCTGAAGAAATTGTTGACGAAAATAACGATAATAGTGATAAAATAGTTAAGTAAAACCTGGAAAGTTAGTTTAGAATTTAGGAGATAATATGAAAAGAATATTTGTAACGTTAGGGTTATTAGTTATGTCTGTTTTTGCAGCACCGGTGAATGCATATACGGTTGTTGAAAAAGATATGGGCTATGTCGCTGTAAACACAACTGCTTCGAAAGAAATTACTCCTGATACGGCCTCGATTTATTTTTCTGTAGAAACTACCTCAAATGATTCAAAGGTAGCAATTTCTAAAAACAAAGAAATTTCAAGTAATTTAATAAACTCTCTGAAGCCGATTTTGGCTTTGGAAAAATCTGACTCAATTCAAACTAAGGATTTCATCCTCAGACCCAACTACAATTATGATAAAAACGGTAAAAAAACTTTTGTGAACTATTCTGCAATAAATGTTATTTTTGTAAAAACAAAAAAGCTTGAAAGTATCGGAACACTTATCGATACCGTTGTTGCCAATAATGCAACAACGGTTAATGATTTGAACTTCTATGTTGAAAACCAAAAACACGTTGAAAGCGAATTGGCACAAGAGGCTATCGCTAATGCAAAAATCCTTGCCAAACTCACAGCAACAACTTTAAACCAAAAAGTTAACGGTGTTAAGTCAATAAGAGTTAACATTTATCCGGAAGGCCAGTATAGCCCCAGATTCTCAGCAATGGCAGCTTCAGATATGGTTAACAAGAAGACAACTCCGATAGAATTTGGTAAAATAAAACTGCAAGCAAATGTCAGCGCAGAATTTTATGTGAAATAGATGATTGAACCAAATAAAAACCTATCAAATATAGATATTTATGAAACAGCTTTGTATCCCGAAAATTGGGATATGAAGCTGGACGCTAATGAGAACTATATCGGACCTTCAACAAAGGTTTTCAGTGCAGTAAAAAATCTGAGTTTTGAAGAAATCGCCCACTACCCTTATTATGGGGACTTGTACGAAGCGTTATCTGCGTTTAATAAGGTTTCATCTGACAGCATTGTAATCACTAACGGCGCTGATGAAGCTTTATCGAGTACCTTTAATGCATTCGTTTCATCTGAGGAAAACGTAGTAACAGTTTCTCCGTCTTTTTCTATGCCGAAAATATATGCAGAAATAATTGGAGCGCAATACATTGAAGTACCTTATAAAAGTAAGTGGGTTTATCCCTTTGAATCGGTAATTTCTGCAATTAATGACAAAACAAAGGCAATTTTAATTACCACCCCTAACAATCCAACAGGAGACATAGTTCCTTTGGAACAAATAATCGAGATCCTTGAGAAATTTCCACAAAAGCTCGTAATAATTGATGAAACATACACAACTTATTCGGGAATATCTAACGTCTGTTTGACAGAAAAATTTGACAATGCTCTTGTTATAAAATCGATGTCAAAAGACTTTGGGCTTGCGGGATTACGACTTGGATACATAGTATCAAATTCTGAAAACATAAAAAATATAAAAAAAGTTTTAAGTCCCTACAACGTCAATTCTGTGGCAGTATCAGCCGGGATTGCTTCACTGGAGGATAAATCATACTCATCACATGTAAAAAGTGAAATAGCAGATGCTAAGGCCTATCTGATGAAAGAATTTAAAGAGATGGGCTTTGTGCCTTATGATTCCTTTGCAAACTTCATACTCGTTGACTTTGGAGATAAAACAGACCTTATCTACAACAAATTAAAGGCTTGTGGTGTAAGTGTTAAGACATTCTCCTCCGAAGAATTAAAAACTCATCTCAGAATCACTATTCCAACTAAATCTGCATCAAGGCGTCTTATTAATTGCATAAAATCAAAAATTACACTTGTTTTTGATATGGACGGAGTACTTGTGGATGTTTCAGATTCATACCACGAAGCGATAAAGTTTACTTACAACTATTTTACAGGCAAAGAGTTGGCTGATGAAATGATTCGAGAGGCAAAAAAACAAGGCGGATTGAACAATGATTGGGATTTGACTGATTATTTAATTAAACAGTCAAGCTTTAAATTTCCGTATGAGAATATTGTGAAAGTCTTTCAAAAACAGTATTGGAACGATGGTGACGGCTCTATAAACAATGAAACTTTGCTGGTTGATCTATCAATGCTTGATGAATTGTCAAAAAAATACAACATGGCTATTTTTACGGGCCGACCTAAGGATGAAGCGCTATATACGCTCGACAAGTTTAATATCAAACATTATTTTACAAAAATCGTAACAATGAATGACCTGCCGCCGGAACGTCAAAAGCCTCATACAACAGGCCTTTATATGATAAAAGATAGTTTTATTACAGAACAACTGATTTACTTTGGAGACACAGTTGATGACGCAAAATGTGCAAAAGACTTCGGGGCTTATGGGGTTGGCGTTTTGCCTCCTTCCGACAAAAGTGAAGAACTCCGCAGCGCATTGCTGAAAAGTGGTCAACAGAAAGTAATCAACGGAATTAATGAATTAAAAGATATTTTGGAGAATTTTGAATATGAGAAAGAGTCTGATTACTCGAAAAACTAAAGAAACTGATTTGTCAGTGGAGTTGAACCTTGATGGAAGCGGTGTTTTTGAAATTGACATTGATTCGAAGTTTTTCAAGCACATGCTTGAGCAATTTTCTTATCATTCAAAATTCGACCTGAAAATTGCAGCACATTCTTTAGACGGTGATTCTCACCACCTTGTGGAAGATGTTGCGATAGCGCTAGGGTGTGCGTTTAAGAACGCTCTTGGCGATAAAATAGGCATCCAAAGATACGGACAGTTCGTTTTGCCGATGGATGAGGCGCTGGTGATGTCTGTTGTCGATATTTCAGGCAGAGGCTACTCGAAAGTTACAGCAGAAATCCCTTGCGAAAACGTGTCTGACTTTTCTGTGGTGTTGTTGCCTCATTTCTTCAACAGCTTTGCACAAAACGCTCAAATCACCATCCACATAAGAGAATTGGACGGCACAGATCCTCACCATATAATTGAAGCTATTTTCAAATCTTTCGCACGAGCGTTGAGCGCCGCAGTGACTGTGGGTGAAGGAACTGAAGTTCCTTCCACAAAGGGCGTTCTTTAATTAAGCTTGTGCTGATGTGGAACTTTTTTTCTGTTATCCAGTCTTAAACATTAGAAAAACCCCTCCTGACAAGCGTCTGAAAGGGTTTTAGAAAACTGTGTTTGGAGGATTAGTGTTGTCCTGCTTTCTTTTCCATAATTTCAGGAATTGTAATGAAGCACAAATACATCAAACCACCGAATGCTACTAAACTTAGAATTTCCATGATGCCACCTACTTTATCTATCTTAACTACGACAATAATCTATCATATTATTATAATTCCCGCTTTTCAGATTTTTAAACATCTTTTTAGTCGAATTTTTTAAAAATATGGTAACAATTGTAAGAGTAAGTGTAGAGTTGGTTTTTGGACAACTAATAAATATTTATAGTAAAATGAGGATTGTATGAACAAGAAAATCATAAATATGTTATTTTCAGATATGTGCTGTTCTGAGTGTAAGGCTGATTTTGATGAAGATTCGGTTTTTGTCTTGCGCAAGGAGAAAAACTTAAACGTTATTCAAGTTATTTGCCAGCACTGCGGAAAGTCTTTTGGGATTGCTCTTTTGGGCGGCTGTACCGAAAAAGAACTAAAAAACTGTCCCAAAAATGATTTGGCACTCCAGATTCAAGAAGGGCCAGATGCAATTTGCTATGATGACGTGATTGATGCACACAACTTCTTTAAGAGCCTTGATGAGGGCTGGGAAAAATACATTCCCGAAGAATTAAAAAAGAACTCTTAAACGTTTTTTTGCTCAAATCTTATAAAATAAGGTTTTCAATGTATTTGATAATGTTTTCGTTATAGCGGCTGTTTTCTGTTGAAAACGGCAGAACTTCTCTCTGGGTAACCTTTTTAAGTTCATTGACTTTTGCCTGAACTTTAGATTTTGGAGTCAAATCCATTTTCGTTGCCACAACAATAGAGTCGAGTTTGTTATGAAAGAGCCATTCTTGCATTTGTAAATCGTTTTTTTGAATTTCATGGCGTGAGTCAATGAATTGGATTAAAAGTCTCAAAGAATCTCTGTTTAGGAGGTATTCCTCGAGGCTTTTTTGCCATTCGCGCTGCATTTCGGCCGAGACTTTTGCGTAACCGTATCCGGGCAAATCCGCGACAATATACTTTTCATCAAAATCGAAAAGGTTTATGAGTCGAGTTTTCCCGGGTTTGTTACTGGTTTTTGCCAGTTTTGAATTGTTTGTTAAGCCATTAATAAAAGATGACTTTCCAACATTTGAGCGTCCCAAAAGTGCTATCTCAGGCAGGCCGAAATTCGGACACTGAGAGAGTTTTGCGGCACTAGTTATAAACTTTGCTTTTTTTACTATCATAAACTATTCTTAATTTCTCTTCACTAATTTTTTTCTTTTTGTAAATTACAGTGGATAAAAGGTTATAAACCTTTTGATTGTTGTAAACATTGATTTGTGCAGCTTCATCAGACAGGTTAAACTGGATTTTATTTTGCACATCTATTCCATCAGCTTCAACATGACAAATTTGTATTATTCGGTTTCGAATAATACTCAATGGTTGTGACAAGAATAGTTCAAAAGTTTTAAAAATATTCATTAAGCTTATATTAGCAAATAAGCTGTTTAAATTCAATTCAAAATTATTTTAAGAATGGGTAATGTAAATGGTATTTAAGATTTGAATACATCTCGGTGAATGATAATTCCCGGGTAAATTATGCATTCAGG
>CAZIVG010000128.1:0-5080 GCA_964542595.1 uncultured Muribaculaceae bacterium
CGAAGCAGTATATTATTGACAATGTAAATCCTCAACTCTTCTGATTGCTTGTACTTAGTGCTCACCTCTTCTTTTTTTAATGAAGGGGTTTTTTTTCGGCTCAACCCTGTCTCAATCGCTCAACGAAATTCCCAATTCGCTCGATTGCTATTTTCAGACTGTCCAAAGAGTAAGCATAAGAAATTCTCAAATAACCCTCACCGCAATCACCAAAGGCCGTCCCCGGGACAACTGCAACTTTTTCTTCCATTAAAAGTCTCGTTGCAAATTCCTCTGAGGTCATATTGAATTCTTTTATGCAAGGAAAAACATAAAACGCGCCGTAAGGCTCAAAACATTCGAGTCGCATTTCCTTAAACGCATTCATCAAAAAGCGTCTTCTTTGATTGTAAGATCGACGCATCTCTTCCACCGCATCATCACCCTTTTTCAAGGCCTCTACAGCAGCATACTGACTCGTGGTCGGTGCACACATTATCGCAAATTGATGAATTTTCGTCATCTGAGAAATAATTTCAGAAGGCCCACAAGCATAACCCAAACGCCATCCCGTCATTGCATAGGCTTTAGAAAAACCATTAATCAAAATCGTACGCTCTTTCATTCCGTCGAAAGAAGCGATAGAAACGTGCTTGTCCTTATAATTCAAAGCGGAATAAATCTCATCAGACATAACGAGAATATCTCTTTCTTTGACAATTTTAGCGATTTCTTCCAATTCATCCTTTTCCATAATCGCACCTGTCGGGTTGTTCGGATAAGGAAGGATTAAAACCTTTGTCTTGTCAGTAATTGCACCCAAAAGTTCCTCAGGGGTCAAACGGAATTCGTTTTCTGCTTTTAAGTTTATAATAACAGGTTTTGCATCGGCCAAAATTGCGCAAGGCTCATAAGAAACGTAGGAAGGCTGCGGGATAATGACCTCGTCACCGGGGTTTATTACAGCACGAAGCCCTATATCAATTGCCTCTGACCCCCCAACAGTAACAATGATTTCATCGTCAGGATTATAATCAATTCCCTGTGTACGCTTTATGTAATTAGAAATTTCAGACCTGAGGTCTTTTAGTCCAGAGTTCGATGTATAAAAAGTTTTCCCTCTCTCTAGAGAAAAAATCCCTTCATCCCTGATAAACCAAGGTGTATCAAAGTCAGGCTCTCCAACCCCCAAAGAAATCGCATCTTTCATTTCATTAACAATATCGAAGAATTTTCTGATTCCGGAAGGCTTTAGGCTTGTCACTTTATCTGAGAGAAAGTTTCTCATGGAGTGATTACCTCTCTCTCATCTTTAACGGTTTCATTAATAACCGTGCCGTGGTCTTTGTATTTTTTCAAAATAAAGTGCGTCGATGTACTCAAAACGCTTTCCAGCGGAGAAAGTTTGTCAGAAACAAAACCCGCGATTTCCTTCAAGCTTTTTTCTTCCAATGAAATAAGCAAATCGTAACCGCCTGAAATCAAGTAAACAGACTTAACCTCAGGATATTTATAAATTCTTTGTGCAATCCTGTCAAACCCTTGCCCGCGCTGAGGAGTAACCTTTACTTCAATCAATGCGGAAACTTTTTCGATATCAGTTTTTTCCCAGTTAATCAAAGTGTGATAACCGCAAATTACATTCTCTTTTTCAAGTTTTGAAATCTCACTCAATACATCTTCTTGCGACGCACCCAAAAGCAGTGCAAGTTCACTGAAATCGATTCTGCTGTTCTTTTCAAGTATTGACAGTAATTCATCTCTCATAAATTCAATCTCCGAACATCCTTCATACAAACTTTAATTTAAAAATTATAATATACAGATTTACAATTGTAAAATATTTGTCCTCTTGAAAAAAATAATCTATTCTGTACATTGAGGATAATAGTATCGTATGGAAAATTTTAAAAAGAAAAAAGTTATAGTTGTGGATGATGATTCAACACTCTTGTCAGCCTTGAAAATGCTCCTGCTCTTCGAAGGCTACGACAACGTTGAATATTTTACAGAGCCGAAAAAAGCACTCGATTACATCAGAGAAAATGCACCCGACTTGATTCTCTCGGACTTTATGATGCCGGGGATGAACGGTTTTGAGTTTTTGTCTGAAGCAAAAAAACTTTACGAAGATACAAGCATGATACTCCTCACAGGTTATGCGGACAAAGAAAACGCTATCAAAGCCATAAACCAAATCGGGATCTACAAATACATCGAAAAGCCGTGGGACAACGAGGATTTGTTGATAAATATTCGAAATGGGCTTGAGAGAAGCAATTTGATATCCGAATTGAACGAAAAAATCAATGAACTTTCGATTGCGAAATCACAGCTTGAAAGGTACTCTCACTCGCTCGAAGAGATAGTCATGCAAAAAACTGCTGACCTTGTGGAATCGAATACAAAACTTAGCGCCGTCATAAACTATTGCGCAGACGGAATCATCATCGTAAACCCTGACGCAAGGATTGTTCAAGTGAACCCCGCATTCGAAAACATAACAGGACTTGGCAAAGACATCCTTAAAACAAAAGACTTAAGAGAATTGATTTTTGCTGAAGAACACAAACTAAAAAGGATTACGAACGACAAAAGAGAAGTCCTGCTTCGTGATGCAGCAATTAAAAACTATGTAAATGACAAAAAAATCCCTGTCGAAATAAGTTTTGCACCGATTTTATCGGACAAACCCGATGAAGAAACTAACTATGTGGGCGTAGTGAGAAACGTCAGCCTCCAAAAAGAAATGGACCGACTGAGAGACGATTTCATTGCGACATTGACTCACGACTTGAGGACGCCTCTCCTTGCGGCAATTCAGACTTTGCAGTTTTTCCTCGACGGTTCATTGGGTGAAATCCAAGAAAAACAAGAAACATTGCTTGATACAATGAAAAAAAGCAACGAAGATATGCTGGGGCTGGTCAATGCACTCTTGGAGGTTTACAAATATGAATCAGGCAAGCTAAACCTTTGTAAAACGACTTTTTCGCTGAGTCGTTTTATTGAAGACTGTATTGCCCAAATCAAACCTCTTGCAGACAAAAAAAATATAATGCTTTCAATAAACTGTGCATCGACTGCTGATGCAGAAATCACTGCCGACCGCAACGAATTGAGAAGAGTCCTTCTGAACCTCTGCGGAAATGCGTTGAATCACACAAAAGAAAACGGATTGATTGAGATTTGTGCATCAAATCAAGAAGGAGATTTGATCTTAAGCGTAAAAGACAACGGAATCGGGATTCCTTCGGGAGATGTTACAAAATTATTCAAAAGATTTTCTCAAGGAACAAGCAAAAAACGTTCTGCAGGAACAGGCCTGGGGCTTTATCTTTCCAGACAAATCGTTGAAGCCCATGAAGGCAAAATCTGGGCAGAAAGTGAAGTTTCAAAGGGAAGCGTTTTTTCTTTCATGATTCCTAAAGCACTAAACAAAAAAGAACTCGAAGCCCAGACATTTTAACGAAATTAAGGAAAAAATATGACAAATACAAATATAAACGTACTTCTTGTTGAAGACCATGTGATGATAAGAATGGGAACCGCTCTTGTAATCGAAAAAACGGACGGAATAACCCTTGTCGCGCAGGCACAAGACGGCCAGCAGGGCGTTGATATGGCGAAGGAGTATCTTCCTGATGTAATTTTGATGGACATCGGCTTGCCAATTATCGACGGAATTGAGGCCACTCGCAGAATTAAAGAACTTAACATCAATGCAAAAATCCTCATTTTTACTTCAAGAGACAGCGATGACGATGTTTTTGCTGCGCTCGCAGCAGGTGCCGACGGTTACATTATGAAAGGCGCAACGCCTGAGCAACTCACTGCCGCAATCATTGCCGTAAACGAAGGCACTGCTTGGCTTGACCCTGCAATCGCAAGACTAGTGCTCTCTAATGTCCAAAGACAGTCACAAAAATCCTCCGACTCTAATAATTCTGAAATAAATTACAAAGCAGGAAAAAACACTTTCGGGCTGACTGAAAGAGAAATGGAAGTTCTCGCGTTAATTGTTGACGGGCTTTCGAACCCTGAAATTGCAGAAAAGCTCTTCATCACAAGAGCAACAGCGAAGGCTCACGTCCACAGCATTCTACAAAAACTTTATGTCGATGACAGAACACAGGCGGCGGTTACAGCGATGAGAGAGGGGCTTGTGTAAATGTCAAAGGCCCTTGCGTCAAAAAAATTGGAGCGTTTTTTTTCAATAGCGGCACTGGTTATTTGTTTTTGGGTTCTGGGGCTGAGTCCGGTATTTTCCTTTGACTTTTCAAGAGACGTTGCTTCTCACTTTTTTTGGACAAAATCATACAAACAAGCTCACCCTGCCCCGGTGAACAACACCCCAAAAACAATGCAGGACTATTATCGGGAAGTAAACAAGGCTTATGACAAAACACAAAATGTGCCTAATCCGAAATTCGAAAAAGACACCAAATTGGTTGACCTGCCAGAACCTGATATTTACATAAGAAAATACAACAACCCTCCGGGGATGATTGACATCAACCTCAACAGTCTTCGAAAAAAAAGAAAAGTAAATTCAATCGGGGTGGCTTCTCCTCAATTTGACAAAATGGCTTACACATCGATTTTTTACTATCCGTCAACAAGGACGGCTTCTTCCGAGTTGTATCTGATGAAACTCGATACATCAAAAGAGATAAAAAACCGTATCGAAGAAGCTCACGTCAACAAAGGTAAGACAACCCTTTACCGCACGGGCATGGACTCTTTGGATTTGGATATTTTCAAGACGCTGACGATTGTCGATTGGTCCGCTGACGGAAAGAGAATTGCACTGAAAGAGAAAATCGCATACAATCCCGACGGCCTGTGGAAAACAAATCTTCTTGTTTTTGACCTTGAAACAAACAAAATGAAAGACCTGAGCGAAGTACGTGAAGCGATAAAATATTACTGGAGAGAGAAACAGGGGCTGCCTTTGCAGGATTACCGCTGGGACATTTATCCGGTCGGTTGGGACTCTTTGAACCCTGACAGAATTGTTGTTTTTGCTTATGCTGCGACAGGACAAAAACCCAAATATCTTGGTGCTTGGTCGATAGATTACCACGGAGACAGAACAATG
>CAZIVG010000129.1:0-5025 GCA_964542595.1 uncultured Muribaculaceae bacterium
TTGGACTTTATGACAAAAAAATCGTTGACATAATCAGAGAGATTGATGACCCATATCCTTATATAAGAGGTCTGGTTTGTGAAATAGGATTCGAAAAAGCATTTATCGAATTCAAGCAACCGCTCAGAAAAAGAGGTATAACAAAAAACAATTTTTATACAATGTACGACAATGCAATGATTGGCATCGTAAAGCATTCCAAAGTGCCTTTAAGACTGATGACGTTTTTGGGGTTCGGATTCTCTTTTCTGAGCCTTCTGATTGCGGTTTTGTACACAATCCTAAAGCTAATCTTCTGGAATCAGTTCAGCTTCGGGCTTGCGCCAATAATAATAAGCCTGTTTTTTCTCGGTTCTGTGCAACTCTTTTGCATGGGTGTTCTGGGTGAATATATCGGAGCCATTTACACACGAGTCAACAAAAAACCTGTCGTCGTTGAAAAAGAAAGAATCAATTTTTAATTTCGCCTTCTGAAATCTTAAAAATCTCAACGTCCTTCAAATACTCTTCGTCAAAATGCAAAGTATCGACCGAAGTGATTATGGTTTGGGTGTTTTCACCGATTGCACTTAAGAGAAAATTCTGCCTCAAATTATCCAGTTCGGCCAAAACATCGTCCAAAAGCAAAACAGGAGTATCTTGAATTTTCTCTTTAATCAACTCCAACTCAGCGAGCTTCAAACTCAAAACGATAGTCCTTTGCTGCCCCTGCGAAGCAAATTTCTTCGCCTCTATTCCGTTTATAAAAAACGAAACATCGTCCCTGTGCGGGCCGACAAGAGATTGGGCGCGAATTATTTCTTCAAGATGGCGTTCCTTGAGTTTCGCTTCATAAGCTGCTGCAATTTCTTCAACCGAAAAACCACTCTCCAATCCAAAATCCACATCCCCGATTACGGTCGAATTATAAAAAGTTGTCAAAATCTCGCTCGAAGCAATTTGAAGATGTTTCGCCATCGCTACTTTTTGGAGTTCTTTCAGGAACTTTAACCTTAAAAAAATGATATTACTGCCCGCGACCACAAGCTGGCTGTTCCAAACCTCAAGAAGGGACATATCCGCATTCATGTTGCCTTTAATTTCTTTTAAGTAATTATTTTTTTGTATGCGTATTTTGTTGTATTTTGCTATTCTATCAGGATATGCCGGATAAATCTGGCTAATCGCCATATCGAGCCAACTACGCCGGTCATCAGGAACCCCCCTCAGAAGCAAAAGATCATTAACAGAAAATGAAACCAAACAAAGATTCGAACAAAACTCAGAAGATTTAGTTTTCTTCACTCCATTAATCTTTAATTCCTTTCTTTTCGGCGGGTTAATCAAAACCTGAAGTTCTTTTTCCAAATCACTTTCTGAAGGATGGAGACATCTTGTCACAGAGGCCTTCAGCCCTGAAAAATCATTCCCCCACAAAATCAACTCATTGTCATTCTTTGCCCTTGCTGAATTCAGACAGGAAAGATAATAAAATGCCTCGAGAAGGTTCGTCTTGCCCTGTGCATTTTTACCGATTAAAAGAATTTTATCCGACGAAAATTCAAGGCTCAAGTCCTTATAATTTCTGAAATTTTTAAGTTCAATAGACTTTATAAACATACGTTAATTATACACTAAGCAACGCACTGGCTGTTAATTTTTTCAATAATCTCAGAAATTTCATGACGACCCTCATCCAAAATTTGGCAATATTTTGAATAAAAATCCCCACCTCGCTGAACCGCCATCAAATCAGCTTTAGCGAGAATACACAACATAGTAAAATTATCCCCCTCACAAACCTCTTTCGCGATCTCACACGCAGGAGTCAAGCTTCTGTTGTATCTTTCAAGCCAGTCATGGTTTTTTATTAACAAACAAATCTTATTTTTCTGCTTTTCAGCTATGTCGAACCGATTCAGGATAAAAGACGTATCCTTAGCGGAAGATGCCGGATGAGACTTGTCAATTTCACCTTCTTTTTTTGTAATGTCGTGCATCAAAACAGCCGTCTGCAATGCCCTCTTATCTTCCAAAGAAAGTTTCGAATAATCCTCGTGTTTCATCACACCCTGCAAAACTTTCATTGTATGGATATCAACAGTATAGCTGTGTGTTTTGTGCTGCGATTTGCCGATAGTCGTCAAAAATTCAGGGAATATGGTGATTATAGCGTTGAGACATTTCGAAAACTCTTTATCCTCAATCTCTTCAACCTCATTCTCTTGTGTGAAAGTTTTTACGTGGTTGTAAATCTTGAAAAAAGGAAAACTTCTTTCTTCCTGAATATTCGCAACCGAAGGATAACCGCGAAGAGTCGTTTTTTCTTCGGTTTCCTGAATGACGAAACCAAAAATGCTGGTCATTTCAATTTTTTGAGCATCATCAAAACGAGAAATAGTCTGTTTTATGTCTGAAATAAAACTTTCTCTGGGATATTTAAGATTTATTTTGAAATCATGATTTTCAAAATCCAAGCGAAGAAAAGCCCCATCAGGGTTTTCCATTTCATCCATTACATTATAAAAACTCTTTTTTAACTCTTCAGAATTCATGATTACATTCTATCATGAGAGTGGAATTGCACAATAAAAATTGCCATGGATTGACAAAACACAAAAACAGTTCCATAATTCTAGAATGATAGAATCATAAAGGAGACAAAATGAAAATTGAAGAAGCAGTCACAGTTTTCGCAGCTCTCGCACAAGAAACAAGGCTCAAAATTTTTCTTATCCTCGTAGAAAACAGTCTCAAAGGAATTTGCCCGTGCGAAATCGCCGAAAAACTAAAAATCCCAAGGAACACACTTTCGTTTCACCTTTCACTTTTGACGCAGGCAAAACTTTGCACCTTCAAAAAAGAAGGTAAAAAACTCATCTACAGACCAAACTGCAAAGAAACAAAAAAAGTAATGGAATTTCTGCACAAAAACTGTCTGGCCTGCAAAACAAATGAATGCGAAAAATGTACAGAATGTGAATAATGAAAGGAACTTTGCACAATGTTCGAATTTTTAACAACCTTTGCAAATAAAATGACCGTCCTCGCCGGTATCGACCTAAACACAAAAGCAGGCTCGGCATTAAGCTTTTTTATCGAGGACACAATTAAAATCTTTCTTTTGATTTATGTGATGATTTTTGTTGTCTCATTGTTTAGAAAACAATTGCAAGCCGAAAAAATAAAAGAATACCTGAGCGGAAAAACAAAGTTTTACGGATATCTTCTCGCAGTGCTTCTCGGGGTGGTTACTCCGTTTTGTTCCTGCTCGTCAATCCCTCTGTTTCTCGCTTTCACAGCAGCAGGAATCCCCTTCGGAATAACAATGGCATTTCTCATAAGCTCTCCTTTAATCAGCGAAGTAGCGGCCGTGTTGCTCCTGATTACCCCGAATGCCGGCTTGTCCGCCGCTGTGGCATACATAACCATAGGCGCAGTGATCTCTATTTTGGGCGGTTGGCTGTGCGACAAATTCCATCTTGAAAAACACATTTTACCATCAGAACCAAAATGCTGCTGCAAAGGGAATTGCAACAAAGACACACACGGGCATCAACACGCAACAGCTGAAAAAATCAAATCCACAGTGACTTACGCACATGAATTTGCAATGGACACGCTCAGACAAATCTGGGTTTATGTTTTCCTCGGTCTCATAATAGGTGCGTTTATGCACGGATATATTCCGCAAGAATTTTTCGTAAAATATCTTGGAGCATCAAACCCCTTCGCGGTTGTCGTTGCGGCGTTTGCAGGAATACCGATTTATGCAAATCACGACAGTGTCTTACCAATCGTTCAAGTTCTTTTGATGAAAAATGTTCCGATTGGCACAACCCTAGTCATGCTTATGAGCATCACAGGGATTTCGCTTCCCGAATTGATAATGCTGAATAAAGTCTTGAGCCGCAAGATGCTTGCTCTTTTCGTCGGTTATCTTTTTGTGGCATTTGTAATCGTCGGATATCTATTGAATTTTATTCTCTAGAATCGCCTTTAGAATCCCATTTATCAGAAAGTTCCGTGCTGATTCGCAACCCGGTCTTCGTGGTCGCCAACCCTGCCTCGGAGCTTTCTTTCAACTTTGGAGACATCATTTCCCCAACCTGTTGCATAGCGTCGACAACCTCGTCAATAGGAATCACTGACTTTATCCCCGCCATAGCAAGTTCTGCACCGGTGACAGCATAAATCGCAAGAAACGCGTTTCTCTTCACACAAGGAACCTCAACCAAACCCGCAACGGGATCACAGACCAATCCCATAACATTTTTCAGGGTCAAAGCAGCAGCATTAAGGATTTGCTCGTTGTCGCCTTCATACATCTCCACCAAGGCAGCAGCAGCCATCGCAGAAGCAACCCCGCATTCGCTTTGACAACCCGCAACTGCACCCGCAAGCGCAAGTTTGTTCGAAACAATTTTCCCAATTAAACCTGCTGTTATCAAAGCGTTTATTTGAACATCCTCATCGGCATTCAAAGATTCCGCGATTGCAATGATGACAGCAGGCACAATCCCGCATGCCCCCGCCGTGGGACAGGCAACAATTTTACCCATCCTAAGGTTTTGTTCTACAGTGGCAAGAGAATATTTAAGCACGTTTTGATAAGTTTTCGAAAACAACTTTGAACCCTGCTGATACTTCTCAACAAGCTTTGCACAGTCATTTCCGCACATTCCGCTCATTGATTTTTCCTTCGAAATCAAACCCTCCTTAATTGCCTCTTTCATTGCATCGAGGTTTTGTTTAACCTTCTTTCTTATTTCGTCAACTGAAATTTCCAGATTTTCACGTTCAATTTCCTGACAAATTTCATAAATTTTTACGTTTCGGTTTTGTGCTTCTTCGTAAATGTTTTCAAAAGTTTCGGCTTTTATCATTTCTTTAATACTTCCAAATTTCTAATCAAATAAACTTCTTCAATGTTTTTGAGTTCCTCAAGAATATTATCAGGAATATCCCCATCAAGACAAATACCCATAGAAGCCTGCGCCCCTTTTGCGCTTCGGTCACAATGCATTGAAGCAATGTTAATGCCCA
>CAZIVG010000130.1:0-5005 GCA_964542595.1 uncultured Muribaculaceae bacterium
AAGATTTGATGAAAAACTACGCAACTTTGTCTGATGCTGTATTGAGAGCGAAACCTTCTGCAGCAAAAGGAACTTACGTTAAATCAGCTTACTTGACTACAACAATGGGTCCCGGTGTTAAACTTGATACTAAAAACATTGCTTCTGAAGTCAAAGAACTTGTTTAATAAAAACTAAAATATAATTCTAATATTTTAAAGTCCTCAAGCAATTGGGGACTTTTTTTCGTCTAATTAAGAATTTTACAATTTTAACATTTTGCATAATTTTTGATGATTATAAAATTTGTTTTTGATAGAATGTCAGAAGAGGAATGTATGCAGATAGAATTTTTATACTCAAAAATACATAGGGCCACTGTTACCGACGCAAACCTGGAATATGTCGGTTCGATTACTATTGATGAAGAATTGATGGAAGCGGCTAATCTCCTCGAAGGAATGAAAGTTGAAATCCTCGATGTAAACAATGGTGAACGTTTCCAGACGTATGTTATCACCGGTCAAAGAGGAAAAAGAGATATTTGTCTCAATGGCGCAGCTGCTAGGAAAGTTGCAGTCGGAGATAAGGTAATCATTGTTTCTTATGCAATGATGACGCTCGAAGAAAAAGAGAAGTTCTCTCCCGCAATTGTTATGGTTGACGAAAAAAATAATATTGTAAATAAATTATAAGTAACCGACAAAAAATATTTTGTTCGGTTTTTCTTTTATCCAAAGGCTAAAAATGAAGTTTATTAAAGCAAAATAGGAATAGAAAATTGCAAAATACAATATCTCAAGATTTCATAACTTCTCCAAAACAGGGATTCGCAAAATCTCAAGATAAAGTCCTTCTTCAATATGTTGAAAAAAGACTGAATAAGATTTTCTTTGAAGAAGTAAATTCTTCTGATTCTATTTTTAAAAAAGTAAGCAATAATGCCATTCACAAGATGGCGTTGTTTTTATCCGGAAACTATACCCGCTCTTGCGCTGTCGGGATTGCCGGAGAGACTGCGAGCGGAAAATCTACAATCGCTTTTGATATAATTGATACAATTCAGGCTTTTGCTGATGAGTATTGCATTGAGAATGTCATTACAAGATTGAACACGGATGACTACTACTATGACCGTTCAGAAATGGTTAAGGTTGCAGGCAGTTTTGCTGAATTTGCGAAACATTATGACCTTGATGTTCCTGAAGCCCTTGAATTGGAATTGATGAAAAAACACATTAAACAACTTCTTTTCGGTGACACTGTTATGCTCCCCAAATATGACATGTCAGGCACTGCGCTCAGAAAGGACAATGCAACAAAGGCTGTTCCTTCAAAAATCATCATTTCAGAAGGTCTGTTCACATTGACAGAGAAAGTTGTCGAAGCTTTTGATTTTAAAATTTATGTTGATGTTTCGGCAGATGTTCAAAAAAACAGATTCTACGAAAGAGCACAGGCCAGGGGGCTTGGGGATTCTGCGGATGAAGTTTATGAAAATGCTTCTTCTAAGGCAAAAATACATATTCGTCCAACAGCATTGAATGCAGATATTGTGCTTTCAGGTGAAGCCGACAGAGCCGCTTATAAAAAATTTATTAATAAAATTCTATGTCTTGTTGAAGAGATTCATTCGACATCAAGTATCCATCATAATGAAGCTTTAATGGTTTAGTGAGGTCTCAAAACGTGAAGATATGTCTGTTTCAGGGGACTTTCAACCCCATTCATAACGCGCACCTTAAAATCTGTGATTATGCCAAACAAACTTACAGTTTTGACAAAATTCTTGTGATTCCCGCAGCAAACCCGCCTCACAAAAAAGTTGAAGAGGATCTGTCAGAGCATCGTTTGAAGATGGCAGAAATAGCCGTAGAAGATAAAGATTATATGGAGGTTTCTGATATTGAATATCGCCGAGAGGGTCTTTCTTACACATATTTAACAATAAAAGAAATTTATAAAAAATATCCTATTGAAGGCAAGGTGAGTTTCATTATCGGGACGGACGCTTTTCGAAAAATTGAAAGCTGGTACGAAGCGGACAAGTTGAAAGAACTTGTTGATTTTGTTTTGTTCTCTCGAGATGCCGGCTTTGCGTCAAGTAATGATAACTGTTTGCAGGAATTGAGAGAAAAAGGTTATAATTATAAAATGATGAAGATGCCGTTTGTTGATATTTCCTCGACCCAGATTAGAAAAAATGTTGCAGCGAGCGTTCCTATCAAAAATTTTGTACCTGAGAAAGTAGAGAAATACATTGATAAATATGGCTTATACAAATATTAAAATTGAAGAAATTAAAAGTTGGCTAAAAGACAATCTTTGTGAAGAGAGGTTTGTGCATTCAATCGGCACGATGGAATCTTCTGTTGAGTTAGCGTCGTCATTTGGATTGGATTCTGAAAAAGCTTTGATTGCAGGGCTTTTGCATGATTGTGCAAAATGCTTTTCAAATGAAAAATTACTCGAAATAATCAGGGAGTCCATACCTGAGGTTGAGGAGTGTGAGCTTAAAAATTACAAAACGCTGCATGCTCCTGTTAGTGCGTTTCTTGCGCAAAAGGAGTTTGGGGTTCAGGATAAAGAAATTCTTGATGCAATCCGCTGGCACACGCTTGGCCGCTGTGGTATGAGTGATTTCGAGAAGATTATATTTTTGGCGGACAAAATTGAAGCAAAAACAAGAGAAGCTGAATTTCGACATCATTGCCTTGATTTATTAAAAGAAGAAAACGGCTTGAATAAAGCACTTTATACGTGTTTTGAGTCAACAATAAAAAGTCTTTTGGACAGACAATTGGCAATTTGTCATATTACAATAGATGTTTACAATGAACTTTTGGCAGAGATATTGAAATAGAAAAGGTCTGAATAATTATGATAATTCCAAGTATAGATTTAATGAATGGTAAGGCTGTTCAATTGAAACAGGGTGTGGAAAAGGTTCTTGAACGTGACGATGTTTTAGAAATTGCAAAATATTACGGGCGCTTTGGTGAAATTGCCGTAATAGATTTGGATGCGGCTGTCGGAAACGGAAGCAACGAAGAGTTGATTGCAAAAATCTGTAAAGTCGCTTCTTGCAGAGTTGGCGGAGGAATCAGAGATATTGAAAAAGCGAAAAAAATGCTTGCCTTAGGTGCAAAGAAAATAATCATAGGAACGGCTGCCAATGAGGAGTTTCTTTCTAAATTGCCTAAGGATAAAGTGCTTGTCGCGATTGATTCGAGAGAGGGAAAAGTCACAACTCACGGTTGGACAAAGACTTCTGACTCGACTCCTTTAGATTTTGTGAAACGTTTTAACAATCTTTGCTCCGGCTATTTATACACGATTGTGGAAAAAGAAGGAATGATGGGTGGGACTGATATTGAGGCGATAAAAGCTATCCGCTCTGCAACAACCAAAGAACTCGTTGCGGCAGGTGGAATATCAACTGTTGATGAAATTGTAGAACTTCAAAAAATGAATGTTTCAACTCAACTCGGAATGTGTATTTATACCGGAAAAGTTTCGTTAGAAGAGGCTTTTGTGAAATGTTTGGATTTTGAAAAACGCTTTGGATATTTGCCTACGATTGTTCAAGATTATGACACAAAACAGGTTTTGACGCTTGCATACTCTTCTCCTGAGTCTGTCGAATTGGCCTTAAAGACAGGCAAAGGCACTTATTTCAGTCGTTCTCGTAAGCAACTCTGGGTCAAGGGTGAGTCATCAGGAAATACTCAGGAACTTGTTACGGCTCGCTTTGACTGTGATTTCGATGCTTTACTTTTCATGGTTCGTCAAAAAGGAAATGCTTGCCACTTGGGACAGTATTCTTGCTTTGGAGATAAAGAGTTTTCGATTAACGAACTTTATAATCTTCTTTTGGACCGTAAAAGAATTATGCCTGACAACTCTTTCACTACAAAGCTTTTTAAAGACGAATTCTTCCTGAAAAGGAAGATTATGGAGGAAGCGTTTGAGTCTGTGAATTTTGAGCAAGGTGACGGCCTTGAGTGGGAAGCTGCAGATTTGGCTTATTTTATGCTTACATTCATGGCGAAACACAACATTACTCCGCAAGACATTTTGAACAATCTCGCTTCAAGAACGAAGTAATGACGCAATTTTTTAGAAGAGAAATACTTTATATAAATATGAAAGCTCTCTCTTCTTATTTAAATTTAAGACCCGCTTAGGGTCTTTTTCTTTTATTTTTGACTACAAAAAAAGACCCTCTTTTTCAAGAGAGTCTTTTTCTTTTATAACTTATTACTTAATGTTTGAATAAGTCCAAGCATCCATATTTGGTTCTGCTTTTGCTGAAGGGTCAGCTGTCATATCTGATGAACTGGTGTTCAAGCCGCCTTCTTTCGGATTTTCGTGAGCGATTGGTTTGTAGATTCTGTTGAAGTATTCTATAACCATTCTGTCAGAGTTGAAGTAAGCTTCTGAAGTTCTGACTGCTTGTCTCATCAATCTGGCCCATTCCATTTTGTTGTCATAGTATGTAGGAATAATTTGGTTTTCGATTGTATCCATGATGCAAGCGTGGTCTTTCCAGTGTCTTTCTTCCCAAGGAATATCATCATCAAGCCCTGGGTATTCAACAGTATAGCCGTTGATTCCCGGGAAAGTACCTTCAACAGTCCATCCGTCAAAGACAGAAAGGTGAAGCGCACCGTTTGCGTTGGCTGACATGCCTGATGTTCCTGAAGCTTCAAGCGGTCTGATAGGAGTGTTCAACCAAACGTCTGTCGCTCTTTTCAATTTTCCGCTCAATTCAAGTTCGTATCCCGGTAATACCGCAACGTTTTTGATGTTGTATGATTTGTGAAGGATGTTGTTGAACATTTCACGTCCCATAGCGTCATCCGGGTGGAATTTTCCTGCAAAGATCAATTGAACTTTGTCTGCGTTCAAGAGTTTGAGAATTCTTTCCATATCCATGAAAATTAACCAAGCACGTTTGTAATCAGCAAATCTTCTTGCCCAAGTGATAGTTAATACGTTAGGATCGAATCTTTTGCCTGTAGTG
>CAZIVG010000131.1:0-4995 GCA_964542595.1 uncultured Muribaculaceae bacterium
GTTGATGAACAACCTCAACACAAAAACTAACCAACCCGGCGACAAATTCGCAACTAAAGTGAACAAAGCGTTACTTTCTAAAGAAGGTTACGTAATCATCGCTGAAGAAGGTTGTGTAAACGGCGAAATCAAAAGCATCAAACTGGGTAAATTGTTCCTAAGAAACGGCAAAATGTGCCTCGAAACAGCTACAATCAACACAACTATCGAGCAAACAGCTTCCTTCAAAGGAAACATCCCTAACTCAATGGTTCACACAAACTGGTTCGTAAGAATCATCAGAGCGGTTGTAAAAGGTGCTAATCCGAAACTTAAAGCAGGCAAAGCAGTCAAAATCAAATTGACTCAACCTGTAAAAGTTGACTTAACAAGCGGCTGGATTATCGAATAGTCCTCGAAAGCTGTCAAAAAAGAGTCGGACAAGAGTTCGGCTCTTTTTTTTATGAATTAATGACAGCCGCGCAGCATTGCAAATTGTTCATTTTTTTTATCCGGTAAAAAACCTTTGCTTTTTAAACAAAAACCCAAGTGACTGTAAATATTAACATTAACGTCTTTTTGAGTCTCCAAATAACATTCGAATTTTTGTGAATCAAACCATTCCAAAACAGGTTTTATCGTTTTAGACCCGAGTCTTTGACCCTGCTTGTCAGGAGAAACCCCGAACTGAAAAATATACCAACTATCGAAAGATGCTATCTTTTCACGTACTTTTGCACAATTCTTTTCATATTGAAGCGAGCGAAAAACTATGCCAAGCCCTAATGAAAAAATTATCTCCATCGCACCCGCCTTGATGCACTCCCAAAGAGACAAATCAGCATTGTTTGATGGCGTAATAATAATAAAACCGTCAATGTTTTCACTTTCAGCGAACATATACATTTTTTCAAACGCTGCTTTATATATTACAAGGTAGTAATTGTAAAGCGATTTGTACGTCAAAGCTGACGAGAATATGAATTTGCTGCTTTCATCATCGATAAAAGCCTTTGCTGCAACACTTGCGCACCTTTTCAGATCCTTTTTCTCTATTTTGTACAACCCGTCAATCAATATTGTTCTTTTTTTCATAAATTAATTCCATTCCTAAAACAACATTATAGTTTCGGTGTCCGGGTTGTCGAATTTATAAAAATTTTGATTACTCTTGGACTAATGGATACTTGTTTTGAATTGAATATTAGCATATTCTGATTATTGAAAGAAGCATGAGGTACAAATATGAAAAAAATGCGAACAATCATAGTCGGAGGCGGTGCTTGCGGAGCAAGCTGTGCGGCGAGACTAAGAAGACAGGATGAAAATGCCGAAATTATTATTCTCGAAGCCACCGAAGAAATCTCTATTGCGAATTGCGGTCTTCCTTACTATTGCTCTGATGTAATAAATGACAGAGAACGAATGATTGTTGCGCAGCCGAGCGTTTTTTCAGATTTGTTAAACGTTGATGTCAGGTTTAATTCTAAAGTAACAAAAATCGACAGTGAAGCAAAAACAGTAAAAATCAATAATGATTATGAAATCGGGTATGACAATCTTGTTCTTGCATTGGGTGCAAGCCCAATAAAACCGCCGATTGAAGGAATAAACAACGACAAGATTTTCTCTGTCAGAACGCTTAATGATGCAGACAGAATCAAAGCTCACATCGCAAAAAACGATGTCAAAAACGCGGTCGTAATCGGAGGAGGGTTCATCGGTGCAGAAATGGCTGAGAACTTTATTGAAATGGGGCTGAACACAACGCTTGTTGAGTTGTCTTCCCAGATCCTTGCTCCTGTTGATTCTGAGATTGCAGCGTTTGCACAAAATGAAATGAGAGCGAATGGATGCAAGCTTGTTTTGAACGATGGGGTGAAATCGTTTGGTGAAAACGAAATTGAACTCAATTCAGGAGAAAGACTACCTTATGATATTGCGATTTTGGCAATCGGGGTTAAGCCTGAAACACAGATTGCGAAAGAAGCAGGCCTTGAACTTGGCATGGGTGGGGCAATTAAGGTTAATGAATTTATGCAAACTTCTGTTCCATCTGTTTGGGCAGGCGGTGACAGTGTCGAAATACTTGATTTTGTAGCACAATTGCCAACACTTATTCCACTGGCAGGACCTGCAAATCGTCAAGGAAGAATTATCGCAGACAACATTTGCGGAAAACAGCAGACTTACAAGGCCTCTCAAGGCACTGCAGTTGTGAAGATTTTCAACAAAACAGTGGCGAGTGTGGGTAAAAACGAAAAACAACTTAAAAGTGCAGGAGTTGATTACTTAAAAAACATTATTCAAGGCGGGTCCCATGCCGGATATTACCCGGATTCGACTCCGTTATTTATAAAACTGCTTTTTAGCGACGATGGTAAAATTCTTGGCGCACAAGCGGTTGGGAATTATGAATCAAACGGCGGGGTCGAAAAAAGAATCGACGTTATTGCTACTGTGATGAGACTGGGCGGGTCTGTCCAAGATTTGATAGATACCGAGCTTTGCTATGCGCCGCCTTACTCTTCGGCGAAGGATCCTGTGAATATTTTGGGCATGTCCTCAAAAAACATTCTGGACGGACTCTACAAACCCGCATATTACGATGACTTGAAAGAATCGATTTTGGTAGATGTTCGACCAAAAATAGCTTTTGATGCAAGAACTATCGATGGTGCCATTTCCATCCCAGCAACAGAATTGAGGACTCGCCACAACGAAATCCCACGAGACAAAAAAGTTGTTTTGTTCTGCCAAAAGGGTTATAACAGCTACACAGCAGCAAGAATCCTTGAACAGCAAGGGTTTGAAAACGTTTCGGCTCTTTGCGGAGGAAAAAACCTTTATGACGAAATTGTGAACGACAAAATGGGATTTTTTGTTACTCAAAATCTAAAACAAGTCCCCCAAAAAAGTTCCATGCTAAAAACAATCGAAAACCATAATCTCACAAAAATCGATTGTTCAGGTATGCAATGCCCGGGCCCGATTATGAAACTGGCAGAAACTGTGAAACAAGCACCAGAAGGCCAAATTATCGAAGTCACAACCACAGATTCGGGTTTTGGTGCAGATATCGAGGGCTGGTGCGCAACAACAAAAAACACGCTTTTAAAAGTTGAAAATACAGGAACCGGCGTTGTTGCCACGATTGCAAAAGGACAGCCTTCCGGAAAAATGGGGATTGCTTCACAAAACCTGCAGGCAAATGGCCAAACCATTGTCGTTTTTTCGAATGACCTTGATAAGGCTCTTGCAGCAATGATTATTGCAAACGGGGCGAAAGCGAGCGGAAAAGATGTGACCTTGTTTTTCACTTTTTGGGGTTTGAATATTTTAAGAAAACCTGAGTCCGAGTCTAAATCAAAATCAGGCAAAAAGTCCTTGATAGACAAGATGTTTGGTTTGATGATGCCGGAAGGTGCAGAAAAACTGGTTTTGTCAAAAATGAACATGGGCGGACTTGGCACAATGATGATGAAATGGGTTATGAAAAAGAAAAATGTACTTTCTTTGAATGAACTTCTCGAGCAGGCAAAAGCTTCGGGGGTAAAAATCATCGCCTGCACCATGGCAATGGATATTATGGGAATTAATGAAGACGAATTGATTGACGGAATTGAGTTCGGCGGGGTGGCAAAATACATTTCAGAATCGAACAACGCAAACAGCAATTTGTTTATTTAAAACAAGGACAAAATTCATGGAAAAACTTTTAGAAATTATTGAAGAATTCAAAAAACTTGATTTTGTTGATGCGATAGTCCTTTCAGGCTCTCGAACAGGGATCATGCCTGACGAAAAGTCTGATTTCGATATCTATGTCTATTCCTCGACACGAGTTCCATTGGAATTGCGAACTTTTTTGGCAAATGAATACGCAGAAAAGTTTGAAGTCGCAAACGACTTTTTCGGAGAAGGAGACGAGTGGATTTTGCCCGACGGAACCGAGCTTGACTTTATGTACAGAGATTTGAATTGGGCAAAAGACAACGTGAAAAGCATCTGGCAAGACTGCAATGCTTGGGTAGGGTTTACGACAGCTTTTGTCCATAACATCAAAACCTCAAAGATTCTTTACGACAAAAACGGTGAGTTCTCGAAACTGCAATCGATTTTGGAACAGCCTTACCCTAAAAAACTTACAGAAAATGTTGTGAAAAAGAATTACCCGATTTTGCGGGCAAAAATCACTGCATCGTTTTATGAACAAATCAAAAAAGCAGTCAATCGAGGAGATTTTGTCAGCAGAAACCACAGAACCACTGCTCTTTTAAACAGCTATTTCGATATAATTTTTGCAGTGAACAAGCAAACCCATCCCGGTGAAAAAAGACTTGTCGATTGGGCGGAAAAGACTTGTCAGGCGCTGCCTTCCAACTTCAGAGAAAATATTGAAGCCGTAATCAAAAACATTGCAAATGATTGTTTGTTAGAAAAAATCGATGTAATGCTCGATGAATTGGACGCTTTGCTAAGGGCTGAGGGGCTAATCTGACAATTTCACAAAAAAGCTTTTCGGCTTTTTACAAATCGGGCACAGATATGAATCCGGCTCTTTTGTGATGTCGCCTTCGTAAATATAATTGCAAATTGTGCATTTGTATCGAAGCCCTTCACCGCTTTGTTTTTTTGTTTGCTCAACGTAAGTTGGCGCATTTTTCGGACTGAGACCTTTTTTGATTGAGTGATAATAAGCGTAAGTCATAGGTTTTTGGTTTTTGTCCAAAATATCACCTTCAATGATTTTTCCCAGAAAAACAGTATGCGTATCTGCTTCGAATTTTCCTGTAAGTTCACAAATCAGGTATCCGATCGAGTCTTCAATTATAGGTAAACCGTCGATTATTTTTGTTTTTATGTCCGCAAATTTGTCAGTATCCTTACAAGAACTGAAGCCAAAAACAGGAATTATCTTGTCATTTACGTTTTCACCAAGGATTGAAACCGCAAATTTTTCCGAATCTTTTATACAATGGTTCGTGAAATTGTCATGATGAATACTCACGGCTA
>CAZIVG010000132.1:0-4987 GCA_964542595.1 uncultured Muribaculaceae bacterium
TATCGTAATAAGCGTTTCAGCTAATGTAAAACCGTTTTTCAATGTTTTTTTATTGCTCATCGATCGTCTCCTGTCTTATTTTCGTCAATTATATTCTATATTCCCTCAAAATGCAAAAAATATTCTTCGGATTAAGCAATTTTTCTTGAGGAAATGTTTTTATATAAATAGGTAGTAAAGTATAGGTTTATACAATTATGGTAAATGGTCTTAATTCGTCAAGGGTTCCTTATCAGGGATACCCGAACAACGCAACAGGCGCAACTCAGGTTACAAAAGACATCGCAAGTTATTGTTATGACACACAAAAAACGAACATATCAAAAACTTACGGCTATCTTACTTCAGATGACAAACCAAGCTATACTTGGCCGGTAATAGGGGCCATAGTCTCATTTGCATCACTGATTACAGTTGCCGCACTAAAGCGAAGGGGAAAACCTTAATTTAAAAAGCAAAATCCTCTTAACAGCAATATTTTGCCAAAAAGACAAAAAGATTCATAACCTTCGGACGAAAGGCCGAAGAAATCGGTTCTGTCTCTAAAAACCCTTGCTCCAGTCCAAGGATACATGCCGGACAGGTCGTGAGAACAATGTCCAATGTTTCGCCTTTTTCTGCTGCGGCTTTCAAATATGATGAGGCCTTTTTTCTTGAAATTTCTCTAGAGATTTCAGGGTTTTTCAGTGCAAATTTTCCTGAAAAACCACAGCATTTGTCGTAATCTTCAACATCTACATAGGTCACGTTATCGATATTTTTAACAATCTCAACAAAATCGTTTTCCTCATGACATGGTTTGTGAATAGCAACCTTCAAAGTTTTTTTTGAAGAGAATTTCATCGAATTCATCAATGAAACAACACTCACCACTTTTGATGAGAAAGCAGTTTTTTTTGCTGTTTGCGAATAATTCTCGTATTCCTTCAAAACAGAAAAACACGACGCACAGTCAGTCAAAACAAGGTCAAAAGCTTCTCCGCACTCCTTAAGATTCAAATCAACAAGTTTTAAGAATTCATCAATCAAACCGTCGTTCAGATAACTCACCCCACAGCATTCAAAGTTTTTTTCAATGAGTCGGATATCGGATTTCTCTAAAATTTTTCTCACTGCATCTATCGTCTCAGAATTGATGTATTGGTTAAAACAGCCTTCAAAATAAACGGCTTTTTGTGTTTTTTCAATGACTGAATGCTCCGAACAAAAATTATTTAAAGTAAATTTTTCTTGCGCAAGATAGTCAAGCAGTAAAAGCCTTTTACCCCAAAAACCTAATCTTAGAATCAGACCTCTTAATTTATTGATAATTTTATCAATTTTCAAAAAACGATAAGAAGAAAAGCCGAATTTTCCGCTCAAAAGAAGGATTTTAAACAGAAGATAAGAATTGCAGAATTTTTCAAACAATGAAATCTTATGAGTTTTGTAGTATTCATTTTTTACGGCAGTGAAAATCTTCACAGCATCAATTCCGCTAGGACAAAAGTTCTTACAGGCATTACATCCCGTGCAAAGGTCAAGATATGACTTAATTTTTTTGTTTAAACTCAAATCTCCGCGGATGATTCCATTAAGCATTGTGAACTTTGCTTTCGAAACACTGCACTCGTTCAAAGTAACTTTATAAACAGGGCAGACCGACTGGCATAGCCCGCACCGCGAACATTTATAGACATCTTCTTCAAAATCTTTCAATTGTTTCATAACAAATATTATATTCACAAAGATTTATTTAGTGCTAAAATTTATCATGGATTCATGGATTAAGACACGGGGATAAATTTTAGGATATGAAAGCAGCAGTTTCTGAACATCAAAAAATTTCGATTCAAGAAAAACCGACACCTCAACTGTGCGACTTCAACGACGAAGGTGCTATTGTAAAAGTACTCGGGTGCGGACTTTGCGGCTCTGACATCGTAAAATTCATGCACGATTCTTCTGAGAAAATTCTCGGTCACGAAGTTGTCGGAGAAATTGTAGAAATAAAACCCAAATTCATGTCTAAATTCAAAGTCGGAGACAAAATCGTACTCGGTCACCATGTCCCTTGTATGAAGTGCGATTACTGTACAAACAAGAATTACTCTATGTGCAAACAGTTCAAAGAAACAAACATCCTGCCCGGAGGTTTTTCTCAATACATTTACGTTTCGCCTTTACATTTAAAAAATACTGTTTTTAAGGTTCCCAAAAACCTTGATGACATGGAAATATCCTTCATGGAACCACTGGCATGTTGCGTAAGAGCGGTTGAAAGAGCAGAAGTCAAAAGAGGCACATCCTCACTGGTAATCGGTTTAGGCTCAATAGGACTGTTGATGGGACAGGCAATCAAAGCAAACAAAGGCGATGTCATCGGCTGCGACCTGATAGAGGAGCGTGTCGCACTGGCAAATAACTTGAACTTTGATTCTTCAATAAAGTTCGAAGACAATGACACGACTTCCGAAAAAATAAAAGAAATGACTTGTGGATATGGCGCAGATATTGTTTTTATGACTTCAGGTTCGGACAAAGCAATTGAATTCGCCACGAAATCAGTCCGAGACGGAGGAACAATTCTCATCTTCTCATCTTTTCCCAATGACACAGCAGGCTACACAAACAATGATATTTATTACAGAGAATTAAAAATTCTGGGCAGCTATTCTCCTTCTCCCGATGACTTAAAAACAGCTCACAAACTTTTATCAAAGAAAAAAGTGGTCGTAAAATACTTGTCAACCGCATACCAGCTGGAAGACCTCGGAGAAGCGATACAAGATACAGTTTCAAATAAAACACTGAAAGCCTACATAAAAATAGATAAAGAACAATAAAAAATGAAAATGAATGCAATAAGATATTACGCACCGCTGGATATAAGATATGAAGAAGTTGAAGTAAAAGAGCCTAACGATAACGAGGTTCTCGTCAAGATTCAAGCAGCATTGACCTGTGGGACAGACATAAAAACATTCAGACGCGGCCACCCCGTTTTGATAAAAAAAACACCTTCCGGTTTTGGTCACGAGTTTGCGGGGACTATAGAAAAAGTCGGAAAAAATGTAGTTGACTTTCAAGTCGGAGACAGAGTCGTTGCTGCCAATTCTGCACCTTGCGGAAAATGTTTTTACTGCCTTAAAAAACAATACAATCTTTGTGAAAACCTTGATTTACTTAACGGTGCTTATGCTCAATACATTACAATTCCGCAAAGAATAGTAGAAAAAAACCTTTTAAAAATCCCTACCGGATTGAGTTTTGAAAAAGCAGCTTTTGCAGAACCACTGGCGAACATTGTCCACGGTGTCGAAAGAACAGATATAAAATCTGGTGATACGGTGGGGATTTTCGGAATCGGCCCGATAGGCTTGATGTTTGCACGCCTTGCAAAACTCAAAGGAGCCAGAGTAATCGCAGCAGGCAGAAACCCTCTAAAACTCAAACTGGCAAAAGAATTTGCGCACGCAGATGAGGTCATTGACCTCAACAAATACAAACATCCGGAAAAAATCTTCAAGGATTTCACTGATGAAGGGAGAGGATTGGATGTTGCTGTAGAATGTGTCGGATTGCCTGAGACTTGGGAAAAGATGTTTTCTCTTGTGAGAAAAGGTGGAACGGTTCATCTTTTCGGCGGCTGCAAATCAGGAACAACTGTCAATCTCGATACAAGACAGCTTCATTATGACGAAATAAAAGTCATCAGTGTATTTCATCACACGCCTCAATATTTCAGGCAAGCACTGGATTTAATCGCAGACGGGCATGTGGATGTTACAAAACTTATTACTAAAAAAATGCACCTTTCTGAGGCAAAATCCGCATTGGAAACGCACGAAAAGGGTGAAGCAATAAAAGTTTTGCTCACTCCTTAGTTTTAATGTTTAAGTTTTGTAAAGTTAAATTAGTTGTCCAAATTACACTAAAAATCCAGGTAAATAGACTGATTTAAAAAAATCATACAAAAAATTTATATTAAAGCATGGATTTTGCATGATAAACTAGCAAATAATAAAATCTTTAAACTTTAAATAAGAGTGAAGATGAATTCGTCTAAGACTTGTGAAAGAGAAATATGTTAATTTTATCAACGACAAAGGTAAATACGACGCTAAGACCCAAGGAAAAAAGTTACAACTCAAGGCATGCCGGCTATTCTTCCCTTCTTTCGTTCTCGGAAAACATGTCTTCTAAAAAATCAGATTTTAAAATATTTCAAATTTCAAATAATTCTAAAAAGACCGCTAATGATATTTCATTTGGCGGTTCTTCTTTTTCCGGGGTAGAAAAAATCCAAAAATCCGGAATCTGGAAACTTTTCAATCAGACATGGTTCAAAAATTTTATCAGCAAAGCTGACTCCAGCCAAACAATTTTTGACGCAATTTTCGCTTTGGGAATAACTTGTGCATTGAGACCTGCTGCGATTATGCTCCAATCAAACGAAAAAACAAAAGAAAAGAACAAAAAAGCAGCGTCACACTCCATTGCATCAGGGGTTATAGGTTACGGATTTGCAGTAGCAATTTTTTCCCCTATTAAAAAAGGGTTAGACAAAATCAAAAAACATCCTGAATTTTATGCAAAAAAAGCAGCCAAATTCTTCAAATACGCAGACAAAGGAATGAATAAATCAATGAGTTCATCAAAAAGGGTCCAAACATTCACAATGCTTGTAAACAAATTGACAGAAGTACTCACGGCGAGCGTCCGTTCTTCAATAACCATAGCGATGATACCATTTATTGACAAATACGTTTTGAACAAGGTATTCGGAACAACAAAACTAAGCGAGAAAAAAGAAATAAAGAATCCTATTTACAAATATAATTACATAAACTTTAAAAACAGTGGAAATGCGGAAAAAACATTCCATAGCTTCGCAGGAGCAATTAAATAATGCAAGTTAATTCATACAACCTAAAATCAAATAATTATCAAAAATTCAACAACAGCGGATCGGCTGAAAAAAGAAGCAAATACGCAGATGTGTCAT
>CAZIVG010000133.1:0-4974 GCA_964542595.1 uncultured Muribaculaceae bacterium
AGAGGCGATCCCGTTCCTGATCGCCTTCGGCATTGCCGAGTTCTTCTTCAAGTTTTTTATTTGCAGTGATGCATCTGCCTTTTGTATCTTTCAAATAAAGAACAAACGGTATGTTGTCGAGCATTGCGTTTAACTGTGCGTTTTGGAGTATAATGCGTTGTTTCAATTCTTCTGTATGAGTTATGTCTCTCAGGATTCCGATTACGCCGACGATGTCATCACCGTGTTTCGTTGGTGCAACGAGTGCGTCATAGATTTTCACTTTTCCGCTTTTGTGTATTTTTTCTATTTTGTAAGAAACAATTTTTCCTGTTTCTAGAACAATTTTGTCATAATTTCTGATAATTCTGGCAGTATCTTTTGAAAAGAAATCGTAGTCGGTTTTTTCGTAAACATCGTCTGCTTCACCCGAGTCGAGCATTTCTTGCATTATCGGGTTGCAGCCTATATAGCTTAAAATAGAATCTTTTCTATAAATTAAATCAGGACAGTGAGTGAAAAACTCCTTCATAAAGTCGCTTTGAGTTTCAAATTGTGAAGTGACTTTGCTGAGTAAGTATCGTTTCTCTATCAAAGAGTGAATCACTGCAATAAAAAGAACAATTATTGCCGCATCTTTCGGATAGAATGTTACTTCAGGGTTGATTATTACCCACATTAGAAATAACGAAACAAGCATTAAAAATAGAGGTTTTCTGTACTTTCTGTTATCTAACACTTTTTTATCCTACTTTACTATTCCGTTCCTAACCGCTTTTACTGCTGCCTGCACTCTGTCTGAAACAGCCAGTTTGCTCAAAATATTACCAACATGGGCTTTTGCTGTATGAGTGCTGATTGAAATTTCGTTGGCAATTTCAGTGTTTGATTTTCCGTCAACCAGAAGTCTCAAAACCTCTTTTTCTCTTTCTGTCAAATCAAAACATCCGACAGCATCTGAGTATAGGTTGTTAAAATCAGTAGAATTGGGTTTCGGTACGGTTTTCAATGCTGCGTCCGAAATCTGCGGATGCAGCCAAAATGCGCCATCTTGAACCTGTTTTATTATCATGTGAATAGTTTCAGACTCAGTATCTTTTAAACAGTAAGCCCTCGCCCCCATCGCCATTGCAGCCAAAACCTCGTTGTTATTTTCATGTGATGTAAGAATAATCACTTTTGTCTCAGGATGTCTCTGCGAGATCAGTTGTGTCGCTTCGAGGCCGTTCATTCCCGGCAGTCCTAAATCCATAATGACAATGTCCGCCGGATTTTCTTCTAACGCTTTCAAACACTTTTCTGCGCTGTCAAAATCCCCTGTCACTTCTATATCACTATAATTGCTCAAAGCATGTGTAAGAGATTTTCTTATCAATAGATAATCTTCAACTATATAAACTGATATTTTCCTTGTGCTGCTTTTTTCTGTGACTGACATAGAGACTCCTTTGACTTTAATATATTTGATAGACTATTTATGCCATACTACCCGATTGGGTTATTTTATTAATTGCAGAAATGTTTTTCGCATTATTTTGAAGCACTACTGTGTATTTATAACACTAATTATCACTTTTATAAATTCTCTGGTTACATTTAAGTAAAGAAAATATACTATTGTGGCGTATTGACAGTTCGGAAAAGATTATTATACTTGATGTAAGGAATTTAAAAAACATTTTACTAAATAGATTCATTTTGTAAAGAATTTTAACAACTGCAAAAGATAGTGAGGAATATATTCAGCACTCACAACTAAGGAGAAGATAATGAAAAAAAATTTTTTGGCCCCTGTGTCTATGATTGCTACCGGTGCAATTATTATGGCATCCTTATTACAGTTTAACTCTTTTGCGGAAGCTGCTTGCCCCGTTAAAGCTCCGTGTGAAAAGAAGTTTGAAAAACCGCTTCCTCCTCCTGATTTCAAAAAGAATTTGACGCCTCCTCCAAAAGTTTCAGAGGAAAAAAAGGCAGAACTTGAAGAAAGATTGAAACTTTCTGAAGAACAAAAAGCTTTGCTTGAAAAAATCAAGTCGGATGAAAAATCGGCTATGGAGCCAATCAGAGTAGAACTTCAAAAAGAGCAGGAAAAAATTGATGCACTTTTTGAGAAGGAAAAAGCTGTCAGAACGGAAAGTATGAAGAAATTCGAATCAATGCTTAACAACTGCCAGAAAAAAGAACTTGAAAAAATTAAGCAAGAAGTCCGTGAAGAAATGTCCAAAATTCACCCCATGTGCGGATGTGAATGTCACGAGAAGAAATAACAAAGAAATAAATAAAAAGTGGTGGTTTTTTTGGGCTACCACTTTTTGAATATGAAAAACACGGCGAGAATTATAAAACAAAACCCTACGATATAATTCCACTTCAGTTCTTCTTTAAGATAAAAAACAGAAAAGAAGCAAAAAACAATAAGCGTTATTACCTCTTGAATCGTTTTCAGATGGGCTGCATCAAAAAACTCATGCCCGATTCTGTTGGCAGGGACTTGGAAGCAATACTCAAAAAAGGCTATTCCCCAGCTTATCAATATGACTACCCAAAGTGCTGTGCTTTTGAATTTTAAATGTCCATACCATGCGAATGTCATAAATATATTCGAAATTGTTAATAAAATTATCGGTGCCAATTGTCTAATCATGAATTAATCATAGCAAAAAATCATAAAATACTTTATACTTAACCTAAAATTTATTACCGCAAAAAAGGAGAAAAAATGAAAGATATCAGAGAAATAAAAGATTATCAAATCGTAGTTTTGGGGCTTTTGATTGCTCTGGGGGCTGTTTTTTCCACTTTCATTCTTTCTCGTGCCGTGATAACTTTCCAAAAGTTGAACACGCAAGCGCTTTCTGTAACCGGTTCAGCCAGCAGAAGCGTTAAATCAGACTTTGCTGTTTGGAAGGCCTATTATGAAGTCAGAAGCAAAGACCAAAAATCAGGCTATGCAAAAATCAACTCCGACAAAAAATCTGTTCAAGCTTTCTTGGTTGCGAACGGGATGAACGAAGCCGATATAAAATTCACCCCGATTTCTTCTTATCCTGTTTTTAAAAAACTCTCAAACGGATATGACTCAAATGAAGTTGAGGGTTACAGACTCTCTCAAAATGTCGAAGTTTCTTCAAAGGATGTGGATAAATTAACTAAAATATCTCAAGACGCCGGTCAACTAGTGGACAAAAACGTTGAATTGTCTTCTAACACAATGGAATATTACGTTTCAAACCTTGATGAGTTGAAAATTTAGATTCTTGCTGACGCAACAAAAGACGCAAAACAAAGAGCGCAAAGCATGGTAAAAAGCACAGGCGGGCACATTGGGGTAATGAATTCTGCGAAAATGGGCGTGTTTCAAATCGTTCCTGAAAACTCTACAGAGGTTTCTGATTACGGAATTTACAATACTTCTGCAATCAACAAAAAAATCAATGCTGTTGTGAACGCGACTTTTACAATAAAATAGTGATATGAAAGAAATAAAAAATGTTTTAATCTGCGGACTCGGCGCAATCGGTTCGGTTTATGCCGTTCGTGTTTTGCAGTCAAAAAAGTTTAATTTAAAAATTCTTGTGGATAAAAACAGGCTCGAATTTTACCAAAATTCGCCAATTATATTTAATCAAAAGACTTATGATTTTGATTACATAACTTTTCAAGAAGAGGGGTTTTTTGCGGATTTGGTGCTGATTGCAACGAAAAACAATGGGTTGCAAAAAGCGCTTTTGGCACTAAAAAAGTTCATAAAAAAAGACACAATTATTCTTTCCCTTTTAAACGGAATAAAAAGCGAAGAATTAATAAGGGAAAGCTTCAATGGCTCAATTGTGCCGGATTCTTATTACATAGGCCATACCAGCATGCGAAACGGACGAGATATTACTCATGACGGTGTTTTCAAGACTGTTTTCGGCGAAAAAAACAACGACACACACTCAGACGCTGTTGTAAATCTAAAAAACTTCTTTGACGAATGTTCAATTCCTTTTGACATTCCGATTGACATAGAGTATTCGATTTGGTGGAAATTCATCCTTAATGTCGGATATAATCAGGCTTCAACCGTTTTAAATGCTCCTTATGCAGTCTTTCAATCATCTGAAACAGCTAAGGCTTTTGCAATAAACTTGATGGAAGAAGCACTTCTTCTTGCCAAGGCCAAAGGGGTTAGAAATACGGAAAAAATGATTCCTGAGATTCTCGAAGTTATTGAAAAAATGCGACCTGAAGCCAGAACATCAATGCTTCAAGACGTCGATGCAAAAAGAGAAACCGAAGTTGATATTTTTTCGGGTTATATTTGTGAAGAGGCCCTAAAATATGGGATTGATGTTCCATATAACAGAGTTGTTTATGAGATTATTAAATCAATTGATGAAAAACACAAACTTTTGATTAAGTCTTAATTTAATCTTAATTTTTATAAAAACTGTTTGTCTTATAATTAATAGGTTAAGGTTTATTAGATACTTTGTTGGAAACATTAAAATGATTAAAAGATTTAAGAATAGTTTTTGTGATAATTTTTGCGGAGTGATTTATTGTGCAATTTTCTCATTTATCGCAGTTTATTTGGGAAAGCTTGATGTCATAAAGGCGTGGAATTTGAATTCTTTGACACTGGCAATTATAATCGGGATGATAATAAGTAACTTCATGCCGAAAATGGTTCATGATTCCTGCCGAGAGGGGATCGTTTTTTCTGCGAAAAAAATTCTTCGACTGGCTATTATTTTATACGGTTTTAGAATAACTTTTCAGCAAATCGCGGCAGTCGGAATGCATGGGTTTTTCGCTGATGTAATCATGCTCACAACAACCTATCTTCTCGGATATTATCTCGGGACGAGGGTTTTTAAACTTGATAAGGATCTTTGCATGTTGACGGCAATCGGTTCTTCAATCTGCGGGGCTGCGGCAGTGCTTGGAACAGACGGGGTTTTGAAAGCGAAGTCTCACAAAGTCTCTGTGGCTGTTGCTACGGTTGTTTTG